>JBKJXT010000448.1:0-2626 GCA_046716205.1 Actinomycetota bacterium | reverse complement strand
TATCGAGAGGATCCCCGTGACGACGAGGAGCGACCAGATGATCCGGTGGGCCAGTACCTCGATGGGACCTGCGCGATCGAGCTCGCGCCAGTAGAGGGGAACGAGCCCCCACATGAGATACGCAACTACGCCGAAGAGCGCGCCGCGCCGCTGTTCTTGCACGTCGGAAGGCTAGCCGCGTTCGCGGCGGGGGCGTAGCGGATCAGAGATGTGTGACGAACGTCATGATGTCGGCGAGGTCCGGGCTGTAGCCCTCGGTCGTGTCTACGACGATCGACGGGACCGGGAGCGACAGGCGCTCGAACGACTCGCTGTCTGCAGATGTCAACAGGTCTTCATCCGCGTGAGCGACCCTGCCATGTTCGTCGGCGAGTCGTTGCGCGATCCGTTCCCGCGCGATCGACGCATCGACTTCGCATCGCACGATCCCGATCCGCGCGAGGTCGCGCATCGGATCGAGGCCCAGCCGCCAGTTCTTGTCCTGGAACGCTGCCTCGGCGACCACCGTTACCTCAGCCGTGAGCAGGATGCGAAGCACGTCGAAGAACACCTGAAAGGTTCGCACCGTGAGGGGATCTCCCGGCTCGGCGCGGAAGCTGCCGCCGTGGGCGTGGACCATGCCCTCCTTGATCTCGTCCCGACAGATCGCGGGGCAGGGCACCGCGTTCGCGATCGCGTGTGCGAGGCGAGTCTTGCCCGACCCGGGCGGTCCGCTCACGACGACGAGCATCGGCTTCGTCACACGAGCATCCTGACACCTCTTCGTAGGGGTTGCTTCAGCCCGGCAGGCGGTGCTTGAGGAGGAGGTCTCTCGGCGTACACTCGCACCAATGCAACGAGCCCAGTCGCGGGAGGGGGTCGCGGGAGGGGGAGCGATGAGTGGTATCGCCCGGGTCTTCTTGATCGTGCATGTCACCATGGCCGTCATCATGGTCGGCACCGGATACGTCTATCCGATCCTGATGGCCAACATGAAGGAAGCGGCGGACCGGGTCCCCTTGACCAGGGTCATGAAGGCCATCGCGCGCGGGTTCACGTTTCCGTTCATCATCATCCAACCGCTCACCGGTCTCGGTCTCATCCTGACGACGAACGACCTCTGGAACCCGTTCGAGGCGTCGAACCGCTGGCTCTTCGTTTCGATCATCCTGTTCGCCGTGATCTTCGTGCTGGACACGTTCGTCGCGGGGCCTGCCATCGGTCGCATGCACGCGATGGCGCAGGCCGGTGACTACGCGTCTCCCGCGTTCGAGAAGAGCTTCGGGACGCTGAAGAAGATCGGTCCCATCTTCGGGATCCTCTTCCTGACGATAACGATCCTGATGATCTGGAAACCGGGCGCGCCGAACCTTCACGTGTGAGGACGGTGCGCAGGGCTTCGTCTTGGATGGAGTGACCGGCGCCCATCGCCCCGTTCTCGGCAAAGGGCCGGCGTCTGGCGCCGGCCCTTTGCGTTGATCGACTGGCTTAGTAGACCGCCTGGATCCCCGCCTGGTCTCCACCCTGCGTCGGCGTCCACTTCAGCGTCTCGCCGGTGTATCCGTAGGCGTACATCGTCTCGAAGCGCGCGCCCGTCGGGTGATCGAGCCCGAACACGTGCCCGAACTCGTGCGTCGCGATGTTGCGCACGTCGTACTTCGCAGTGGTCTCGTCACAGCCATCACCTTCCGACGACGCGGTGAACCACGCGAGGCCTTTGTTGAACACGACGTCGCTCTCGACGAACCCGTCGTTCCAGCGCCACGTGTAGGTCGTGGCTATCGAGCCTCCCGCGCTTCCGAATAGCAAGTCCTTCTGACGGTTGGCCGTGTAGCGCGTCACCGTGCCGTCGGTCCTGACGCTGATCGCCGGCGCGCCGTTCCACGCGTTGAACGACGCCTGCAGCGCGCTCGTCACGTTCAGCCCCGCAGGGACCGTGGAGGTGTTCAGGTGCGCGGTGCCGCCGCTGGCCGCCCAGCCGGTGAGCTTGTAGGTGTTGGAGTAGTTCGACGAGTCGTCGTTCGCGCAGTTCGCGCTCCCGCTGGGACCGCCCTTGGCCTTGCCTTTGAGGATGTGGTGCACGTCGATCAGCTCGGCCGTCGGTTGGGCGGCGTTCGCCGGAACGACCATGAGTCCGATGGTCAGCGTCATGGCTGCCATCACGACATATCTCTTGCGCATGCCCACCTCCTGGGTGGTTGACGGGGATGGTTCGAGGCGCAAGTTTACTTGCCCGGTGTCCGTTTTGGAAGGGCTGATCGTGACTTTCCGTCTCGAACCGGTGCCCGCCCTGGACGGTAGAAAATCCAGTTGGCCGAAGAGAACATGCGCTATCGTGCGGCTCGGCGCGATCCACCGCCGAGCCGCATCGTGATACGTCCCAGCCGTGCGAGGTGGCGAAGGGGGGCACACTCCCGGATCTGAAGTGACATGAGGTTCCGCTGTGCGTTGCTGGGGCGCACCGAGCGGGAGGAGGTTCTCATGCCACAGGACAAGGATCTGAAGCGACTCGTTCGCAGTCGCATGACCACCACGGGCGAGCGGTACACGACCGCGCGCGCGGCCCTTACCCAAGAACCCGGTTCGCCGACGGAGCTGCGCTCGGCGCGCCCGCTACTGCTCGCGATGCTGGACCCCTCGACGTCGG
>JBKJXT010000447.1:0-2540 GCA_046716205.1 Actinomycetota bacterium | reverse complement strand
GTTGTTGCGGTTACGCAGCAGGATCCCGACGAAGTCCAGTTGCTCGGAGGTAAGCCTGCCGACCCACCCCAGCGAGAAGTGCCCCTCGATCGACAGGCCGCTGGGCGATCCGAGCCTGGTGACGATCAGCTCTTCGCCGGTCGCAGGGTCGCGCGTGATGAGCGGGTAGACCTTCACTCCTGGTCGCCCGTCCCGGACATGACGGGCTCCGGTGCCTCGGCGGCCATGAGGCCCGCTTCCTTCCAGCCTCGGATCGTCTGCACCGCGACACCGTGGATCCCCATCTGGATGACCTGCTCGGTCGTGAGGTCGGTGAGCCCCGCCGCCCGCACCTCCCGCACGTAGGTGGGGTCGATCTCGTGGATCGCCATCTGGAGCAGCTCGTCGAAGGGGATGTCCCGGCCGAACTCCTCGACCATCCCCCGCACATATGCCGGGTCGATCTCGTGGATGCCCAGCTGCATGACCTGATCGAAGGTGAGGTCGGTGAGTCCCGCTTCGCGGACCTGCTTGACGAAGTCGGGGGAGATGTCGTGGATCGAGAGTTGGATGAGGTGCTCGAAGCTCAGCGTCGGGCCGATCCGGTCCGACGCCGCACGCCCGCCTGCGCTGGAACGCACCCGCGCCACCGGCGCGATCGCGGGGACGGCTGGGACCGCCGGGATGGCCGGCATAGCAGGCATGGCGCCGAGGGCGGCGAGTGCTGGAGCGAGGCCCTCCGAGAGCTGGGACCGAAGCCCCGAGAGCCCGGTGGCCATAGAGTTTCGACCCGCCTCAGAGGTAGGGCCCGGCCCATCGAGGGCGTCCAGCAGTTCCATGCCTTGGTCCACCGTCAGCTCGCCCTCGGCCACGAGCCGCAAGATCTGCTCCCTCTCGTCCATCATGCTCCTCCCTCCAGTTTCTATCAGCGAGGATGATGATTCTCATCAACTAAGAAGCAAATGTCAATAGGGTGGCCTTCGGTCCTCATCGTGCTCGAGGATCCCGATGACGCCGGTCAGTGAGTAATTGATCGTCATCGACCCAAGGAACGCGCCCTCCTCACGTTCCAGGCGCATCTGGCAGGTAGGGCATCGCGGCCGCAATCGCCAGCGGGTTGCGAACAGTCCGCTGCCACCGCACCGCGGACACCGCTTGCGCGCTCCACGCCGCAGGGCCTGCATCGCGCTCGGATGCGTTGCCGGTGCCGCCATCACGTTCAACGCTACCCGTCCGCCGTGATGCACACGCCGCGCGTGTGGTTCGGTTCTGCTGCTTTATCCGTGCCGGGGACCGGCGGGCGCGCCCGGCGAAGGGAGGAGAGGACCCTTCATCGGTCGTATCTAGCAGTGTCCGGTTGAAGGGAGATTCTTGGCGCGCTCTTGGATCCGCAGGTCGTTATCACAGTTCGTGGCGTTGATGATGTTCGCCTCGATGGGCTCGACCATGTCCGCGCGCGCCGAGATGTGTCCGACCCATCGCCTCGGCGGCGCCTACGACACCGCCGAACCAACCGCGTTCGCCGAAGATCCGCTCGCCATCGGGTGGACGCCTTGGCTCGTCGGACCCGACGAGGTCCACGTCGGTGAGCCGCCGCCCATGACCAGCGCGCAGTACGCCCTGGAGCTTGCGGAGGTCCACCACGCCTCCGCCACGCGGACAGCCGCCCAGCTCGAGTCGATCGCCCGGTGGGACGAGGGTGGCGCGTCGGCGCCATGGACGCGCGTCTTCCTCGACGTGATCAAGGCGAACTCCGGGCGAGCGGACAAGAACCCGCCTCGGATCTCACGCGACATCGCGATCGTCGAGACGGCGACGTTCGACGCACTTGCGAAGGCGTGGGACGTGAAGACGTGCTACCGGCGACTCGGACCCAATGTCGTCGATCCGGCGATCGTCCCTGCCGCGCGCGTGCGCTCCGTGCCGTCGTATCCATCCGAGCACGCGGTGGTTGCCGGAGTGATGGAGGTTCTGTTGCCCGCGCTGTACGGCGTATACGTCGACGCCCTCGTCGCCGACGCGATGCAGAGTCGCATCGCCGCCGGGGTGAACTATCGATCCGACGTGGATGCCGGCCGGGTGCTCGGCCGCAAGGTCGCGCAGCGAGCGCTCGCGATGCGCGCGAACGACGGCTCGGGCGCCACGTGGGACGGCACTGGGCGGATCACCGGCACCTGCAACTGGTCCCCGACCCCTCCCGACTTCAAGCCGGTCCCGCTGGAGCCCGCGTGGGGTCGCGTCTCGCCGTGGCTCATGAGCAGCGGCGACCAGGTTCGTCCGGCAGCGCCTCCCGCATGTAAATCGCCGGAGTACGCCGCGGCCGTCGCGGATCTCTACAACGCATCGAAGACCTTGTCCCAGCGACAGCTCGAGATCGCCGAGTACTGGGCGGGCGGTCCGGGCACCGAGACGCCGCCGGGGATGAGCCTGCGGCTGGCTCTTGAGCAGGTCCTGGAGAAGGACCTGACCACGATGCGTGCCGCGCGCGTGCTTGCGCACGTCGGATCGGCGCTCGCCGACGCGGCGATCGCAGCCTGGGATGCGAAGTTCACCTACTGGGG
>JBKJXT010000446.1:0-11207 GCA_046716205.1 Actinomycetota bacterium | reverse complement strand
GACAGCAAGAGCGCGGCGAGTGCGCCGATGCCGAGGGCTCGGGCGGATGGAGAGCGGCGTCGTGACGTCATGGTCGGGGGGCTTCAGCGCCCATGGGGAGATTGTACGGTTCACGAGCGTTCTGAACGAGGGCAGAGGGACCGAGGCACACCACCCCTTTTGCGGCACCCGATCGCTGAGCGCGTCGCCTCAGGTTGAAATGCCTGGTCAGTGCTTCCCGATCTTCCTCTTGCATCAACTCAGCCGACCGGTGGGCCTAACCGCTAGCCACGCCCAGTCGCGACGGACACATCTGCGCCAGCCCAGCGCAGGAAGGTGGCACGCAGCCCATCGGCCAACTTGGGCGAGCGCCGTAGCGGGATCGGCGGCCGCGATTGGGACGTTAAACTCCTTTACTTATGTCATTCGATGTTGCTGCGTTCTACGCCGCTCTCGATAAGGAGCGCCAAGCGCGCGGCCTTAGCTGGGCGGCGCTCACCCGCGAGCTCAACGCCGTCTTCGTCCACCGCCCAGATATCCCTCCGATCAGCACCTCGACCCTGACCGGCATGAGGAACAAGGGCGGTTTCAATGGCAACTGGGTTGTGCACACCATGATGTGGCTCGGTCGCACGCCCGAGGAGTTCACCCCTGGTCATCGGGTTCCCGGATCCCCACTGCCTCGGCTGCAGCACGGGTTCCTTCCCAGATGGGATGGGGGTGCACTGTTCGCGGCACTCGATGCGCGGCGCGCCGAGCGAGGCCTCTCATGGCCGGGCGCCGCTCAAGAGATCGGTGGCTGCACCGCTGCCACGCTCCGAAGCGTGCAACGAGGAGTCGGATTCCCGATGGTGATGAGCCTGTTGGCGTGGCTCGAACGACCCGCCTCCGACTTCGTCGTCAACGTTCAGGTCTGAGCATCCACGGAGCGCACACGGTGTCACCCTTTGGCCCGCCCGTGAACTCGATGGGACTCTTGGCGCGCGGGGCAGGATTGAACCATCCGCTCCCGAATACGGTTCCCAAGATGCCTCCAGTGCAGGGAGTCGCCATGCGTCGCTTCGTACCGTTGCTGGGTTTCGCTTTACTCGTCGCTGCGATCGCCACGCCGGCGTCCGCGGAGGTTCTCACGCCCAAGAACGACCCCTTCTACGTCGCACCCGAAGGGTTCGAGGAACTGGCCGCCGGGACCATCCTGCGCGCCCGCGAAGTCGAGGTCAGTCTCGCTTCGGTGCCGCTGACCCAGGTCAACTACCGTGCCTACCAACTGCTGTACCGCACGAACGGCGTGAACCACGACGCCGTCGCGAACGTGACCACGGTGATCGTTCCGGACGGGGACGCCCCGGCCGGTGGGCGCAACCTGGTGTCGCTGCAGAACGCGGAGAACTCATTGGATCCCAACTGCGCCCCGTCCTATCAGCTCCAGGTCGGCCAGCAGGCACCCAGCGGCGCCGTGAACCGCAACCTCATGGTCGAGATGAGCGCGATGCTTCCCGAGCTCGCGGCCGGGCGCGTGCTGGTCGTCCCCGACTCCCTCGGCCCCGACAAGGGCTACATCGTGAGACTCGTCAACGCGCACATGGTGCTCGATTCGATCCGCGCCGCCGAGAGCTTCGAGCCGGCGGGTCTCGACGGCACAGACACGCCCGTCGCGCTCTTCGGCTATTCCGGAGGGGCGTTCGAGAGCGCTGCCGCCAACGAGGTCGCACCGACCTACGCGCCCGAGCTCAACATCGTCGCGGTTGCCGCGGGTGGCGTTCCGGTCGGCAACATGGGGAACATCCGGTTCATCGATGGCACGCTGGCGACCGGAACGCTGATGGCCGTCACCGCAGCGATCAACAAGGCGTATCCGGAGATGGATCTGTTCTCCGCGCTCAATGGCGCGGGGAAAGCGTTCGCCGACCGGATCAAAACCGGATGCTCCTCGGCGATCTTCGCAGCGCCCCTCGCCCACTTCGACGACTGGACGACGGAGCCGAACTTCCTGGGACGCCCCCATGTGCAGGCGGTCATCGCCAAGAACCAGCTGGGTCAGGACACGCCCACGGCGCCGACGTTCTACTACAACGCGATCGGCGACGAGATCATCTGGATCGCGCCGCTCGATGCACTGGTCGCCGAGTACTGCGCCGCCGGCGCGGACATCCACTACGTCCGCGACCCCGCGGGCGTCGAGCACATCCAAGCCGCCGGGCACTTCATCCCGAAGGCGCTCGCCTACATAGAGGCGCGCTTCGCCGGACAGCCCGTCCCGAGCACGTGCGGTCTGCCGGCGAACGCCCTCCCCTGAGGGGTTTCATGCGGGTCCTGGTATCGCTGCTGTTCGTACGCCTGGCTGAGCGCGAGATGACCCGTTCCTCCGTCGAGGTCGTCGCAGCCTAGAGCCGTTCACGATCGGGGCTTACGACAGGCAGGCCTGCCACCCGCCTGCTTCGAACGCCGTCGTCGAGCAGTACGCGCCCCGCGGGTAGTAGCCCCCCATCACCGTCGCAGGATCGACGCCCTTCGGCACGCGCTGTATCGCCTGCCCGAAGGTCGTGGCGGGGAGCATGTGCCGGTAGATCACCAGCGCGTCGTAGTACGCACCACCCCACGGCAACCAGCTGACCCCGTTGGCGGCCGTCGCGTTCGCTGGCCGGTCGGCCACGTCGGAGACGACCGTGGTGAACCACCCATCGGCATCCCGTGGCGTCTCGAAATCGGCGACGCAATCGACGAAGCGTTGCGTCACAAACTCGTTCTGACACAGCGACCAATAGCGCGCATCACTCGGCTGGGTCACGTCGTCGCCGGACCGCGTGTCAGGCGCTGCCGGAGCCTTGGCGCGGAAGACGAACACGTCCCCGTACTGTCTCGACAGGTTCACGTAGAGGTAGGCGATGTGCTGGTTAGACAGGAACCCGCCAGGTGAACGCGGAACGAGCGGGAAGACGGGGTTCGGAGGGAAGCGATCGAGAACCGCGTCCTCGGTCGAGTAGAAGCGGAGGAACTTCGGCGGGAACTGCGCCGGCGGGAACGGGACCGAGCGCGGTGCGTCGTCCGGATAGGTCGCCGTCTTCAGCGCCTCGTTGATCGCACCGCCGGTGGACGGAGGCTGCGGCTCGCATCTCGCGAACGCGACCTCGCCGCCCGGCGTCTGCAATGACACGTCGGGAAGCGGCTCGCTGCCTGCGGGGTCACCGGCATCGTCTGCGACGTAGACGCGATAGATCACGAACCCCGACGGGTTCGGACTCCCGTCGGTGGTCTGGCCGGCATACAGCGTGTTACGCGCCGGCGTGGCAGGCTTGGGCGTGAACTCGATGAAGGCCGTGTAGGTTCCGCTCGCGCCCGCGGCGCGGAAGGGGTTTCCGCTGCCGGGGTCGGGATCAAGATCGACGTCCGCGAGCGAGTCGACCGGGTGTTGGGCCTCGTCATAGGCGTGGAAGGAGATGTAGCGCGCCTGCGGGTAGGTCCCTCGCAGGACCAGGCGCGTAGCCGGGATGGCCTCGAACCGAGTGAGCCAATAGGTGGCGTTGCGGTCGGGGAACGCCGCGTTGAGCGTGTCCGTGTCGAACTTGAGGGGCCAGGAACAGCCGACCTGTTCGGCGGCGGGCGCGCCAGGCGCGATCGCGATGAAGACGAGCAACGGAACGAGCAGCCGGATCATTCGCACAGTCCCTCCCCAGGCGCAGTCCCTGCCTCCTCACTACGACAGTGAGCGTGAACCTCCTGCCAGGAGGGCGCACCTGGAGGTTCCCGCCCCTGGGTTGTCGAACTTCACGGCATGAGAAGGCTCATCTGCTCCCTGCTGCTCCTACCCCTGCTGTCGGCGGGGATCGGCCGCGCCGATCCCCAGTACGACACCTCCGGCCCGCGCGCGAAGGTGCTCACGAAGGGCCCGTACACCGCGCTGCCGTTCGAGCGGAAGATGCTGACCTCCAGCGTTGACGGCGCCGCGATCGAGGTCGGTTTCTGGCGGCCCGACGTTGCCGCCGGCACCCGCGTTCCCATCCTCACGGTCGCGAGCCCATACTTCACCGAGATCAACCCCACCGCGACCACCGACATGAGCTCGATGCCCATCCAGGTACTGGTGCTGGCGGAGAACTATCTCTCGCATGGGTATGCGATCGCCGGCGTCTCGGTGCGCGGAACAGGCTTCTCGGGTGGCTGCATCCAGTACTTCGGCCCGAAGGAAGTTACCGACATACGCACGGCGATGGACTGGCTCGGGACGGCGGACTGGACGAACGGATCGATCGGCGTGCTGGGCGTCAGCTACGACGGCGCGGGTGCATGGGAAGCGGCGGCCGGTGGCAGCCCGTACGTGAAGACGATCATCCCTGCGTCGGGCATCGTCAACGCGCGCGAGGCCTTCTACCGATACGGCACCACGCATCTGGGCGCCGTCAACGAGATGGTCTATCCCGCGTACGGCGCTCGCTACCTCGGCCCGCAGTCGCCGGTCGATCGCGCGCGAGACACGGCGTGTGAAGAGAACGCTCAGGCTGCGGCAGACACGCCGATCTCGCAGTCGTCGGGCGGGGCGGATCCGCTGGGCTATTGGAGGGTCCGCAACCACAAGCCGGCGATCGAGGATGGGTATCGCGGTTCCATCCTATTGCCGGTCGGTCGCGCCGACGACACGATCCTGCCGCACGCGTTCCTCCCCTGGGTCGATGGCCTGCAGGAGCGCGGCGTCGAGGTTCGTCAGTGGATCGGCGCGTGGGGCCACGACTACCCCGACGGCTGGTACAGCGACTATCACCGCTGGGACTGGGCCGAGTACTTGCTGCACTGGTTCGACAAGGAGCTCAAGGGCATCGCCGACTACGACCTCGGGGCGTCGGTCCAGGTCATGGACTCCGCAGGGCAATGGCGATACGAAGACAACTTCCCGCCACACGACACGGCCACCGTCGCTCTGCAACCGGATGGCGATGGATCGTTGCGCGCTTCTGCGGATACCGACGCAGATCACGTGCTAGTACCGCTGGCGAGCCAATGGCCCTACCGTCACAACAACCTCGGAGCGAACCCCGTCGAAGAGACGGCGAAGTCGGCCGGCTTGGACGCCGTCTTCACCGTAGGCGTGGAAGAGGAGCTGCGCTTCTCCGGCATCGCGCGGATGAGCTTCACCGTCACGCCCGCGGCGCTGACCGGGACGGTCTCGGCCTACCTGTACGACGTCGCGCCCGACGGCGTCGAAATGGAGTTGGCGTGGTCGAGCATGAACCTCGGTGCTGCCGGTCCCGACGAGATACCGCACGTGCTGGTTCCCGGACAGAGGATCGATCGCACGATGGACTTCCAGCCGACGGACGCGGTCGTCGCGCCGGGCCACAGCCTCCGGTTGCGCGTATGGCAGGTCACGCCGATGACGACCGGCGACCTGAAGCCCGCGCCGCTGGTGCTGCACGTCGGTCCGGGGTCCACGACGGCGATCTCGCTGCCGACGATCAGGCGAGACGCCACGCGGTTCTTTGACCCCGTCGATTCATGGGGTCTGTTGTATTGAATCGATGTGCCTCATCACAGGGAGAAGTCGGAGAAGACGTATTGACAGGATCGGGGACTCCATGCGACCACTACTAGCATCCCTGGCGTTCGCTGCTCTGCTGAGCGCGACGCCGGCCAACGCAGAGACCGTCATCGCCCAGTGCGCCGGGTTCGCACGTCCCGAGGCACGGCACACCAACTGGTGGGGCCCGCCCGGCATCGACTGCGAGGACCGGTTCACACTCGAGGCCGCTGTGTCGATCGAAGCGATCGTGACGGCGGAGCCAACCTTCTTCGGCTCGGTCTGGCTTCGCTTCTGTCGCGACGGCAGGACCGGTTTCTGCGAGGACTACTCCGACCACACGGTGGTCATCGCCACGGGTCAGCCGGTCTCGCCGGTGGTCAAGCGGGACCTCCCCGCAGGCGACTGGCTGCTCTGGGTGGGGCACGATCGACTAGCAGGCAATGCGCTGCCGGATACCCGGCGGTGCGTCCTCATGCGCTGCGTCGGAAGCGAACCGACCTATCTCTCGGTCAGCCCGAGCGCGGGGCGCTACGACGTCCGGGTCGCGACCGACTGAGGATCTACGACGTGAGGAACTCGAGCAGCAGCTTGTTCGTTTCGTCCGGCCGATCGAGCTGCATCCAGTGCCCCGCGTCATCGATACGCTCGTACCGCCATCCGCCTTCGACGTGGTCGGCGGAGGCGAGCATCTGCTCCTCTGCACACGCGAAGTCGAGCGCGCTCCAGATCCCCATCGTCTCGGCGCGCACCTTGGGCAACTCGACCGGATCCGACAGCAGGATCTGCGGCGTCGCGTTCGCGCGGTACCAGTTGAGCGCGGCGGTGAGCCGCCCCGGGCGCGCCAGGTCCGCGACGTAGCGCTCCGCATCGGGCATCGTCGTCCCCGCCCAGGCGCGCAGGAACCTCCAGTCGTGGCGCTGGATGATCTCTTCGGCGGCGGGCGACTGGAACATGAACATGTACCAGTAGCGCGAGACCTGCGACAGCGACCGGGAGGCGGCCGATCCCGGGAACCCGATCGACAGCGTCACGAGCTTGTCGACACGCTGCGGCTGGAAGATCGCGAAGAGCCACGCGACGACGGCGCCCCAATCGTGGCCGACGATGTGCGCGCGCTCGATCCCGTGATGGTCCAGGAGGTTGACGAGATCGCCGATCGGCAGATGCAGCGAGTATTCCTCGACCGTGGCCGGCATGTCGCTGTCTCCACGGCCGCGCATGTCGGGTGCGAGACAGCGGAACCCTCCCTCGACCAGCGCCGGGATCTGGTTACGCCACACCGCCGAGGTGTCGGGGAAGCCGTGCACCAGCACGACAGGGGCACCCTCGCCCTCGTCGATGACGTTGAGTCCGAACCCACCAAGATCGATCCGCGAGGTAGCCATCTGGTGTGAGCGTACTATCGAAACCGCTTTCGCTGAGCACGCCGTGGGGCCATGATGGTGGAACCGTGGATGGCATCGAGGTCAGAGCGATCGTCGCATCGGATCTCGAGGGATCCGTCTGGGGCCGCAAAGACCTCGCCTGGCTCCAGGAGTGTTGGCCGCGCATGCAGCTGGGCGACGTCGCCCTCTTCGGTGCATTCGCAGACCGGCGCGGCGTCGCCAACGTCGGGGTCGACTACCGGCAGCGACCCAGCGCGGCAGTGTTGTGGCATCTCGGCGTGCAGCAAGAGATGCAGGGCAACGGCATCGGGTCGCGCCTGGTTACCGCCGCCGAAGATGCGGCGCGCGACGCCGGCTTCGACGTCATGATGCTCGCGAGCTACATCGACAACGCGCGCGCCACCGCCCTTTACGAGCGCCTGGGCTACGTCATCGTCGGCAGCGAACGCGAGGACTGGAACGAACATCGCGACGACGGCACGATCCTCCACCACGACGAACCGTGCTGGACGATGACCAAGCAGATCTAGTCGTAGCGCGAGGCTTGCATCCGGAACAGCTCGGCGTACCGGCCGCCGGCGCGGAGCAAGTCTTCGTGGCTCCCGACCTCTTCGACCTCGCCCTCGTGCAGCACGACGATGAGGTCGGCCATGCGCACGGTCGAGAACCGGTGCGACACCAGCACAGTGATCGGCTTCACACCAGTGCGCGGCTCGGCTAGCTCGGCAAAGCGCTGGAACACCTCGTGCTCGGCGCGCGCATCGAGCGACGCGGTCGGCTCGTCCAGCACGATCAAGGCGGGCTCGTCGCGCATCGAACCGCGCGCGAGCGCCAGGCGTTGCCACTCGCCGGCGCTCAGGTCCATCCCGTCCTTGAACTGACGGCCGAGCTGTGTCTCGATCCCCGACGGCAGCTTGTCGATGATCCTGTTCGCGCCGGCGAAGGTGACGGCCGTATCGACACGGCCGAGGTCCTCGATGTGCTCGAGGTGACCGACACCGACGACCTCGCGCGCGACGAACTCGAATCGCACGAAATCCTCGAACGCCGTGGACATGTTCGCGCGCCACCCGTCGAGGTCGAGCTCCCGGAGGTCGATCCCGTCGATGAGGATGCGCCCTGCCGTCGGGTCGTAGAAACGCGACAGGAGCTTCACGATCGAAGATTTCCCGGCGCCGTTCTCGCCCACCAGCGCGACGGTGGACGATGCGGGGATGAACAGGTTCACGCCGCGCAGGACTTCCTTATCGGTCCCCGGGTAGTGGAACGCGAGGTCTTGCAGCGTGATGCCGTCGCGGATCGTGCTCGGCGCCGGCAACGCGTGCTCGGGCTCGCGGACGGTGACCGATGGTTCGTAGCGCAGCAGCCAGAGGTACTTCTCCCCCATGAACGCCATCTCGGCGAGCCCCGCGATCAACTCGGCGGCCATCTCGACGTGACCCAGCGCCAGGCGCGTCACCTGCACGCCCAGGAACGCTTCACCCGGCGTTGCGCGGCCCTGCAGCGCGAGGTAGCCGATGAACCCGATGGCGGCGGTGAGCGACAGCCCGTACAGCACGCCGCCGAAGGTGGATTGCGACGCCTGCTTCAGGCGCGCCCGGAACATCTTCGAGGTGTACGCGTCGCTCAGGCGCTTGTGCTCGCGCAACACGTGCGCACGCAGACCGAACAGGCGAACCTCTTTCGACCCGGTCTCAGACGTTGCGAGCTTCATGTAATGGTCCGCGAGTCGCTGCTCGGGCGCGGCTTGATCGAAGTTCGCCCAGTTCCGGCGGTAGGCGTTGAACTGCAGCCAGCCGCTGGGGATCATCATGAACGGGAACACGATCAGCACCGGATGGATCGTGCCGAGCAATATGACCGCGGCGAGCATCCCGAACAACACGAAGGCGGCGGATCCCATCGTGCGCAGGATCTCGGACGGGAGCCACTGCCGTTCGCGCACTTGCTTCATCCGGTCGGCGAACTCGCTGCGCTCCAGGTGATCGAGCCCGGGCGCGCCGGCGGCGACCTGCATCAGTCGCATGTCTACCTCGTGGCCGATGCGGTCGGACATGTCCACCTGCAGCAGTTGCAGGAAGTCGTTCAGCAGCGTCGAGACGACCTGGATGCCGAGGACCACGATCGCGAACGCCACCGCCTTGTCCTTGTCGCCGGTCGCGATGCCGTCGATCACCGAGCGCGAAACCAGCGCGCTGATGGCGCCGGTCACGCCCAGCGCGATCATGAAGCCCCACATCAACGCCGCGCGCTTGCGGGCGGCACTCCACGCCATCTCGAAGATGATGCCGTAGACGTGCAGCAGCTTCGTCAGCACGCCGCGGAACCCGATCCTGGGACGGGGCGAAGGCATGCTCATTCGAGCACCCCCGTGGCGGTGTAGTGCTCGGCCTGCAGGCGGTAGAGCTCCGCGTAGCGGCCGTCGTGGGCGATCAATCGCGCATGGCTGCCGTCCTCGACGACACGCCCGGCTTCCAGGAACACGATCCGCTCGGCCATCCGCACCGTTGAGAACCGGTGGGAAACCAGCAAGGTCGTGCGCCCGCGCGACAGCTCGGCGAAGTGCTCGTACAGCTCGTGTTCGAGGCGCACATCCAGGGACGCGGTGGGTTCGTCCAGGCACAGGACGTCGGCATCGCGCCCGAGCTGCGCCATGATCGCGCGAGCCAGCGCGATCCGCTGCCACTGACCCCCCGACAGATCGACCCCGTCGAACTCGCGCGCGAGCGGCGTCTCCCACCCCTGGGGCAAGCGCTCGATCTCTTCCAGCACCCCGACGCGGCGCGCCGCCTCCGACACCAGCTCGGTCTCCGAGCGACGGTCGACGGCGCCGAAACCGATGTTGTCGCGGGCCGAGAGCTCGTAGCGCGTGAAGTCTTGGAAGATGCACGCGAGGCGCGTGCGCAGATCGACCAGGTCGAACTCCCGGATGTCCACACCGTCCAGAAGGATCCGTCCCTCGGTCGGGTCGTAGAAGCGACACAGCAGCTTGATCAAGGTCGTCTTCCCGGCGCCGTTCTCTCCGACGAGCGCGACCGATCGGCCCGCAGGGATGTGCAGATCCACGCCGTCGAGGATCCACCGATCGGTCGTGGGATAGCGGAACCGCACACCCTCGAACGTGATCCCCTGACGCACGAGGCCGTGTGCCGGCCGCGTCCCCGATACCTCCATCCGCGGATCCGTCTTCGCGAGGTCGAACAGGCGCATCACGAACGGCAGCATGTAATTGATCCTGCGCATCCATGCAAGCGCAGTGAACACGGCAACCGTCGCGGTGATGATGCCGAAGGCGCCGAGGGAGGCCGTGGCGAACGCGCCGGCGCGCTCGGACGCAGATCCGGGACCGTTCAGCGCGCGGTTCAGGATGGCGAGGTAGGCGAAGATCAGCCCACCCATCGTCAGCACATGGAGCCAGGCGACCAGGATCGCTCCCGACCGGCGTTTGCGCCAGGTCTCGGCGAACCCGGCGAGCCAGAACTTGTCCTGGCGCGCGATGGTGAAGCGCTTCAAGCCGAACAGGCGGATCTCCTTCGCCGCCTCGAGGTCGAGGGCCAGCGAACGGTAGTAGCTCGCACGCCGCACCTCGGGCGTGTCCTGCCACAGCGCGAGTCCTTGTGTCTTCACCCGATTGAACGCTGCGACGCCTGCCGGCAACGAGACCCCGATCAACAACGCCGGCACCCAGCCTGCGAACCGCGACGCGATGATCGACATCGACACCGCGTTCACCAGCTGCTGGATCGCTTGGCCGAACAGGTTAAGGCTCTGCGCCGGTGCCCAGTCGATCCACCCCGGGACCTCGAGCTTGTCCCGGAACCCCGGGTCCTCGAAGTGCGCGATCCCCGGCACCGCGGTAACACCGTCCATCACCTTGCGCGACAGGAGCGCCTGGAACCTGCGTCCCAGGCCGAACTGGAACGCTCCTTTGATCGGCTTCACGATCTGACTGCCCGCGATCACCAGGCCGAGGATCCACAGCGCGCGCACGCCTTGCGCGTAGGCCTCCGAGCCCGAGCCTTGCGCGGCCGCCTGCTGCACGACGCCGATGAAGCGGCCGATCTGCGACACCAGGATCGCCGGCACGACGCCCTCGAGCGTCAATCCGATCAGCAGGCAGGTCGCGAACACCGGCGAGGCGCGCAACGACATTGCGACGACGCGAGCGTTCGCCCGTAGTTCCTCTTGCCAGGAGAGTTCTTTGTCGTCAGCCATCTTTCTTCTTCGCGCTCGGCCGGCGAGCCGCGGGCTTCGGTGTCTTGGCGCGCGGACGTTCGACCTCTGAGGTGTCGGTGGGGTCGAGATAGCTTAGGGCGACCAGTCCCGTGAGT
>JBKJXT010000445.1:0-8220 GCA_046716205.1 Actinomycetota bacterium | reverse complement strand
TCGCGCCGCTGACGCGCAGGGTCGTTATACGATCATGTCCCAGAGCAACCAATCCGGCCCGCCGGGGGCAGATTCACGAGGAGGAGAAGGCTATGGCTTTAACGGGTAAGACGGCCGTGATAACCGGGGGCACCGCGGGCATCGGTTTCGCGACAGCTCGTTGCCTCGCGGCGTTGGGATCGAGGGTCGTGATCGCCGGGCGAGATGCGGTGCGCGGTGAGCAAGCTGCCAACTCCCTCAGATCTGATGGCGCCGATGCTACATTCGTCCGAACTGACGTCGCGCACGACGATCAGGTGGCGGCGCTCGCCGCTACTGCCGCCGGCGACGGCACTATCGACATCTGGTTCAACAATGC
Organism: Actinomycetota bacterium; assembly: GCA_046716205.1. Lineage (GTDB taxonomy): Bacteria > Actinomycetota > AC-67 > AC-67 > AC-67 > JBKJXT01. The sequence goes on along the minus strand of JBKJXT010000445.1, from coordinate 7,862 downwards.
CGGGATCGAGGGTGTCGCGGGTCCGATCGAGGTCGTAGCTGACGACGTCGTCCGAGATCTCTTGGCTGTCAACGTTAAGGGCGTGTACTCCGGCATCCGGCACTCAGCCAAATACATGTCCGCGGGCGGTGTGATCGTGAACAGCGCCTCCTTCGTTGGGACGAAGACTCCTGTCCCGATCGCTGTCGCGTACGGCGCCACGAAAGCCGCAGTCGTTTCAATGACACGCTCGGCCGCAGTCTCTCTTAGCGAGCAAGGCATCTCAGTCTTTGGGGTCGGCGCCTTCATCGTGGACACACCGATGGTCGACCGACTCACGGGTGGCGCGGGCCCAGAGGCGAGGGCCCAGTTCGCCGCTCAATTCGCGCCCAGCGGAAAACTCACCCCACCTGAAGACGTGGGAAGGGTTGTCGCTGATCTCGCCTCGGGCATTGGAGGCTATCCGACGGGCACGGTCCTCTTGATCGACGCTGGCCCATCGGTTGAGATCCTGGAGCCTTGATGATGTGAGCCGCATAACGTGCGCGTGGAACCGACGCCTCGCTGCGCTCGTGGCGGCCCCCGCGCTAGACCGTTGTGCGGACCGATACTGTCACTCTTCCTGCCTGGGGACGGGCATAGTGAACGCGGGGCGGTGATTTGATCGATGCGATTCGTCCTGCTGCTCGGAATCAGGCCTGTTGCGTGGGCGAGAGCTCAGGCCGAGGAACGCGCTCACATGAAGCGCGCGATTGACGACTGGTTCGGGGAGTTAACGGAATCGGGATCGCTCCTCGAAGGGCTTCGCTTCGAGTCTTGGAAGCAGGCGCGGACTGTCAGCTTGGACTCGGGCACGGCATCGGATGCCGCCGGGCCACTGCTGGTCGGTCGGCCGCAGGACGCTGACTCCGTCCTTGTAGCGTGCCTGGTCCTCGAGGCTAAGACGATCAAGGCCGCGGTCAGAATCGCGAGCAGTTGGCCTGTGCGAGAAGCCGTCGTTGAGGCGCGACCTCTTGATGGTTCCGGGCGGGTCGAAGTGATTGTGCTTATAGGGGGGAGTCCAGCCGCACAACTCGGCGCTGCACTGATGAAGCACGGTCGTTATACCGCTGCCTGACCTAGAGACGAGAGTAGACTGGGGAGGTCATGGGAAAGTTGAGCGGCGTCGACGAAGTCGTGTCTATAGATCCGGAGGTTATGAGCGGCGCTCCGGTCTTTCGTGGCACGCGAGTGCCGATCCAGACCCTGCTGGATCATCTGGAGGCGGGCGATAGCCTCGACGTGTTCTTGATGGATTTCCCGACCGTCTCAAAGGCGGTGGCCCAGCGATTTATCGAACTGGCCGGCGACGCCGTGGTTGCAGCCCTTCATGCGGATTCTGCTTGACGAATCCGCACCGCGGCAGCTCAAGCGCCTGCTCGCAGGGCACGACGTGGAGACGGTTCCGGAGCGTGGCTGGGCCTCGAAGCGAAATGGCGAGCTACTCGGATTAGCGGCAGCGGAAGGTTTCGATGTCTTCGTCACTCCGGATGGGAACCTGCCTCACCAGCAAGAGCTGGCGAGGTTTAATATCGCTGTAGTGGTCCTGGCCGCGGGCCTGAACCGCATGACTACGTGCGAGGCGCACGCGGATCGCCTTCGTGAGGTCGTTGACGCGGCGACGAGGAAAGGTGTGGCCACGTGGCTCACGGTATGACTCGCCATTGGACCAGACTGACTTCGTCGGCGGGTCAACACCAAAGTCGTTGGGCAGACCTGCGCCGATGGATGAAAGAGGCGCCCATCACCCATGGCTGACGAGAATGAGCGACTCTTAGCCGATCTGCAACCGGAGGAGAGTGTGGTTGCCGTCGGTCACGCTATCGTCGTAACTTCGCAAAGGATCATCAGACCTGGACACAAGTCCGTTGTGTCGATCCCCTTTACAGCAATCCATACCTGTGAGACGTGGACAGACGCGCATCGCTTGAGTGTCCGCCTGCATCACATGGAGATCGATCCGTACCTCCCACCCTGTGATGCAACTCAATGGTGGCGCTGGCATGACCGTCGTGCCTATCGTCGTGTGCTCGAACGCAGCAGGAAGGAGACCACCCTCCATTTCAGCCGTGAACACACAAAGGCAGCCGAGGCAATCTCTGCTCAGATCTCTGCGCGCGCAATTCCCCACCAAACACTTCCGTCGCCCGACCGCGGTCCTCGCCAGCTTCCACAGCCGCTTGTACGAGTGTCAGGCCGCGGGAAAACTCGTTAGTCTTCAAGAGTGCTGCCCAACTCGCGCGTGCAACGGACACCGGTCGCTTCGCGACTGGGCGCCGCTGACGCGCCGATCCGTTGGGCAGACCAGCAGTCTTGAAGCGTCAAGGATGATGAAGATATGAGACAAGAGGCGCTTGATCAGATCGCGCCGCTCCTGGCGGTGCTCCGGGCGAATCCCGCACTCATCGAGGTTCGGCCGACGATGTTTCATCTGGACGGCCGGGACTTCGTACATTTCCACGACTATTCCGATGGGGTGCAGGCTGACGTGCGACTGTCGAACCGGACCGTAAGGATGCCGGTGACTTCTGCGGAGGAGCAGGCGGAGTTGTTGGGTCAGATCGATGAGTGTTTGGAGTCGCTTGGCGATCGCGCACGAGAGCGAGGGCGTCGCGGCGGTCGAGGCCAGCGTTAAGTGCAGGCTATGCTGCTACTTGCTGTCCAACTCGCGACTGCACCCGACGCTCGTTGCCCTCGCGCGGTGAGCCGCAGGGTCCTTAGCCAGGCCCGCGAGACTGTGCGTTGAGGGAGTGTCGATGGTAGACAGCAGCGACCCGAAGAGCAGTTCGGTCGCAGGCAAGCCGCGCCCGTTCGTCGTGTCTCATCCATGCCCGGTGTGCGATGGTGAAGGCGCAATCGACGAGCAGGGTTGCCGCGTGTGTTACGGCACAGGTGTGGGTCGATTTTATCACGGCACTAAGGCCGATCTGAAGCCCGGAGATGTGATCGAACCCAACCGTTCTGCCAACTTCGGCAAGCCGGGTCGGATAACGACGTTCGTCTATTTCACCGGCACCTTGGATGCAGCGACGTGGGGGGCGGAGCTGGCGCTCGGTGATGGCCCCAGCAGGATCTACATCGTGGAACCGAACGGTCCGATCGAGGATGACCCCAATCTGACAGACAAGAAGTTTCCGGGTAACCCGACCAAGTCATATCGCTCCCGGGAGCCACTGCCGGTCGTGGGGGAGTTCAAGAATTGGCAGGGGCATTCACCCGAACAACTCAAGGCCATGAAGGACGGTCTCGCAGAACTCAAGCGGCGTGGCGTGCTGCCAATCGACGAATGAAAGCTGCAGCCACAAGACTAATAGGGTGGCCAACAAGCGTTTGCGCCTGACCACTCGCCATTGCTCGACGCTCGCGGGGCTCGCGCGGGGTGAGGCGCAGGGGTCGTTCGGTGGACCATCGGCGAGGTTGCAGCCTTGACTAACCACGGTCCATAGGTACACTGGGGCCTGTGTCCACAGTCGAGAGAGGGTCGCCGTGACCACCACTGAAACCGAACCTGTGCAGGTCGAGCGTGTGCAACTAGGCGTCCGCATGGAGAAAGCGATGGTGAAGGTCCTTAAGGGGTTGGCGGAGTTCGAGGCAATCACCCTTGGCCAACTGCTCGAAAAGATCGTGTTGCACTCGTTCGAGCCCGTGCCCGGAGAAGAAGGCGAGCAGGCTTGGAGCCCCCACGGCAAGAAGGCTCTGGCGGCGATCGCAGACCTGAAGCGGATCTACGGAATGGACTACAGCATGCACAGCCTTCGGGAAGAGCTCGCGCTCGAGCGAGAGTCTTCCGCCGAAGAGTCAGGCCGGGCTCGAGCGCGGAACTGAGCGCAGAGATCAGGAGCGCTGCGTCTTGGCAAAGAAGTGCTGACGCCGATGAGCGTGCAACCAGACTGCCGTCCAACTCGACGCTGGAACCCCGACCAACTTCGTCGGCGGGTCAGCGCCAAAGTCGCGGGGCACGGATGACTCGGCGATCTGATGCCCCGACGGCCAGACCCCTGCCGCCCCTCTACCACTTCCTGCCGGGAAACATGAAGGGGGATGTGCTCTACCCTCTCAACGCGCTGCGTGAGATCGAACCTAGCGTGTACGACGAACACGTCGCGAAGTACCAGGGTCGAGAGGCTCTACTCACGCACGTGATCCCGCCGCTGGGCGTACTTTGGAACGATGTGCTCCACCTGTCGCCCGTCCACCCCAACCAGATCCGCGATGGTCTCGTCGCGGCCGGATTCCCGTGGTGGGTCGGTGGGGTCGATTGTCTCGAGATCGATGCTGAGAGGATAGGGCTCGATCGATCGAACGCGTGTCTTCGGCACTCTCGGGTGCCGTCCGACCCACGCCCGGCCGACGGAGATCCTTACGAGCCTTACTCCCCGGAGGCCATGGCCCTCCACGTCGAGATGCCGCACGAAGTGCTCAAGTACTACGAGGCCTGCTTCGAGGCTGGGGAGAGGCCGCTTCTGTTCCAGGGGATCACGCATGTGCTCTTCAAGGGAACTATCCGCATCAAGGATACTGTCGTCATCCATGTCTAAGGGGATCGACTACCCGGGTGGCGTTCTCGGGTTCGCGACGTGCCCGGATACACTTCGCGTCGCGGCTGCTGAAACGCAGCGCCGTTTTACGGACCCACGAATGGATGAGACTCTATCGAGCGGCCGGTTGAGCACCTCGCAGCATGTATCGAAGGCCGTCGTCGTCTGCTTGACTCGATCGTCTCGCTCACCGACGAACAGGCTTCCGCGGCGAGCGTGCTACCGGGTTGGTCGCGAGGGCACGTCCTAACGCACGTGGCTCGCAAGACAGACAGCTTCGTCTGGCTCCTCGGCGGCGCGTACGTGGGCGAGGTGCGCGAGCAGTATCCGGAGCCCGGCATGCGGGAGCGGGATATCGAGGCGGGAGCACGACGGTCGGCGGCGGAGCTACACGCGGATGTCGCTGCTGCGTTCGATCGGTTCGAGACAGCGTTCAGCGTGTTACCGGACGACCTTTGGGGATGGGAAGGCGTCGTGCAGCCGGGCAAGCGAACCATGGCTGAGATGGTCTTTCGGCACCTGCGTGACGTGGAGGTCCATCACGTCGACCTTGGTCTCGGTTACGCGCCATCGGATTGGCCGGCGGTGTATGTGGAGGGCGAGTTGAAACGGCGTTTGCCCGCGCTACCCGATCGAGCTGAACGATGTGCTCTGGTGGCGTGGCTCCTGGGTCGTGGCGATGCTCCGGGATTGAGCGGATGGTGAAGGCGGACGGAGAGAGAGCCGCGACTTGAGTTTGCCGGATGGATCGCGCGTGGGGTGAACGGGTGAGCAAGCCTCTCGAAACCTGGGACTCGGCCGGCGCGTACGAGCGGTGGGTCGGACGATGGAGCCGCGGAGTGGCGGAAAAGTTCATCCGATGGCTCGCGCCGGCTCCCCGATCGACGTGGGCCGACATCGGTTGTGGTACGGGCGCGCTGACCGCTTGCATCCTGGCCGATTGCGAGCCACAGAGCATCGTCGGTCTCGATGCATCCGACGCGTTCGTTGCCCAAGCACAACGCTCACTGACCGATCCGCGGGCGCGGTTCGAGACCGGCGACGCGACGAGCCTTCCCTGGGAGGCGGCCGGCTTCGACGTGACGGTTTCGGGCCTGGTGCTGAACTTCGTCCCCGACCATCTGAAGATGACTCACGAGATGGCGCGCATCACGAACCCCGGCGGAACGGTCGCCGCGTATGTGTGGGATTACGCCGGTGGCATGCAGATGATGAGGCACTTCTGGGACGCGGCGATCGAAGTCAGTCCAGGCGATGCACGGCTTGATCAGGCCGAGCGCTTTCCGCTGTGTCAGCCCGAGCCGTTGCGGGGTCTCTTCGACCAGGCGGGGCTTGGATCGGTGGAGGTTCGTCCTATCGACGTTCCGACCGTCTTCGAGGACTTCGATGACTACTGGTTGCCGTTCCTCGGCAAGCAGGGCGCTGCACCGACCTACCTTGCCTCCCTCGAGAGAGAGGTACGCGAGCGCATCCGCGAGAAGCTGAAACTCCGGCTCGCGCCCACCGGAGGCTCCATCGAACTGATAGCTCGAGCGTGGGCCGTTCGGGGTCGAGTGTGACGCGCAACCGCCGAGCCGAAGTGATGCGGCGGGATACCCGGCGACAACGGTTCAGAAACACAACTTCATCTGCCTTGAGTCCTCCCCTGGAGCCGACTCCGCCCCGGGCGTAGGATGCCTCCATGGCCGCGCAGTCGAAGCCTCGATCCCCGAAGACGCCGCCGCCCGTCGCAAAGATCCAGGAGCGCGTCCTCAAGTGGTTCGTCGAACACGGGCGCGCGTTCCCGTGGCGCGAGCACCGCGACCCCTACAAGACGCTGGTCGCAGAAGTCATGTTGCAGCAGACCCAGACCGGCCGCGTCGGTCCGTCCTACGAGGCGTTCGTCGAGCACTTCCCGACGGTGGGCTCGCTCGCGCGCGCACCGGCGATGGACGTGATCAAGGCCTGGAAGGGACTCGGGTACAACCGGCGCGCCGTGAGTCTGCAACAGTCGGCGCAGAAGATCGAGCATTCGTTCGGCGGCGAGATACCGTCCGATCCCCGGATGCTGAAGATGCTGCCCGGTGTCGGTGAGTACAGCGCGAGCGCCGTCGCATGTTTCGCGTTCGACGCACAGGTGCCCGTCGTCGACGTGAACGTGACGCGCGTGTTGGGCCGCAGCGCGCTCGCCTCCGACGCCCCCCACCCCAAGAAGGTCATAACCACCGCGAAGGCCTGGTTGCCGGCAGGCGAGGCGTACGCATGGAACCAGGCGCTGATGGACATCGGCGCGACGCTGTGCCGCATCGACAAGCCCCTGTGTGCGCAGTGTCCGATGCGCCCTTCGTGCGGGTACTACCAGCAGGGCAAGCACAAGCTGCCGCCGGCCGCGCGCCTGGCGAAGCAGGCCCCGTTCGAAGGCTCGGCGCGCCAGAAGCGCGGCGGGATCATCGACATGCTGCGCGACAGTGCCGCGACCGGCGTTTCGCTGGGCGCCCTGGCGAAGGCGATCCACCCCAACGGCGGCGACCGCGACCTCACCTGGCTCGCTGAGCTGCTGGAGGGGCTGGAGCGCGACGGACTGGTCGTGCTGTCCCCGGGCGCGCGCAAAGCCTCCGCGCGCGGCCTGGTCCGACTGCCCAGCTGACGGACACCGAACACCCGCGGTCGGCGCGCACCCCGCGCGCTACCCTGTCCAGCCGATGACCTTCCCCTTCGAGATCCCCGGTCCTACCTTCCGCGAGCGCCAGGTGCGCGCCTGGGTCTTCCACCGGTTCGCCCGCACGTTCATGGAGATGACCGACCTGCCGCTGGGCGAGCGCGAGGAGCTCACCAAGCGCTACCCCGAGGTCCGCCCGCGGCCCTCGCTGGTGCAGGACGCCGACGGCGGAGAGACGCGCAAGGCAGTGTTCGAGTCACAGTACGAGGCCGTCGCGATGCGCTACCCCGATCGCCGCACGGTCTGCGTCTCGAGCCAGGCGGGGTGTGGGCTCGGCTGTACGTTCTGCGCCACCGGGCAGATGGGGCTGATCCGCAACCTCACCGCCTGGGAGATCGTCGGGCAGGTGCTGTGGGCCGGGTGGGTGTTGGGTGAGCGCCCCACCAACGTCGTGCTGATGGGCATGGGCGAGCCGCTCGCGAACTACGACAACGTCGTGGAGGCGGTGCGCACGATCAATGACGACATCGGGATCAGCGCGCGCAAGATCACCGTTTCAACCGTCGGGCTCGTCCCGCAGATGGAGCGCCTCGCCGAGGAGTCGTTGCCGGTCACCCTCGCGCTCTCCCTGCACGCGCCCGACGATGAGACCCGGTCCTCGCTCGTCC
>JBKJXT010000444.1:0-5513 GCA_046716205.1 Actinomycetota bacterium | reverse complement strand
CGAGGCGTCGCGGCCGCCGTACTCGGCCGGCCAATGAACGCCGACCCACCGACCGCTCGCCAGCGTGCGTTGCCATGCACGCAGCGTCTCCGCCTCGTTGAAGTCCGAGGCGACGTCGATGTCGGGCGGCGCGTGCGCGGCGAGCCACGCGCGGAACTCGTCGCGGAAGCGGAGATCCTCAGGGGCGAGGTCGAAGTTCATGCCGCACAGCATAGGAGCAGGGCTGCCTGGCATTGCCAGTTTGAGATCTGCGCGAACGCGAACGTCGGGATGCGCGACCTCAGGCCGTGCTCTATCGAGGTTCGCATGCCGTCGTTCGGCTGACGGTTGCGTCAGACCACGCGTTAGGATTGCGCGCGTCCGGGACCCAGGAGGCGATCCAATGGCGCGTCAGTACAACGTCATCTCGACCGACGATCACATCATCGAGCCGGAGGGTGTGTTCGACGGCCGGCTGCCATCGGCGCTCGCCGACAAGACGCCGAAACTCGAGCACACCGACGACGGTGCGTTCTGGGTGATCCCCGGCCTCGCTCGCAAGATCGAGATGAGCGGGCTGTCCACGGCTGCGGGCCAGAAAGTCGAGGAGTTCTCGCCGAAGTCCAAGGCCTTCGATCAGATGCGCGCCGGCTGTTATGACCCCAGCGAGCGGCTGAAGGACATGGACATCGACGGTGTCGACGTGCAGGTGTGCTTCCCGACGCTGCCCGGCCTCGCCGGCGCGACATTCATCGACGAGATCGAGGACCGCGACTATGCCCTCGCGCTGGTGCGCGCCTACAACGACTGGCTCGTCGACGTGTGGTGCGCGGCCGACCCGGCGCGCCTCATCGGCGCGGCGATCCTGCCGTTGTGCGACCTCGAGGAGCCGGGACGCGAAGTGCGGCGCGTGGCAGAGCGTGGGATCAAGTGCGTCTCCCTCCCGTCCTCACCGGGGAGCCTCCGCGACGTGGTCAACTTCGCCGACCCCGCGTGGGCGCCCGTCTGGGATGCGATGAGCGAGACCGGTTTACCGGCCGAGATCCACATCGTGTCGGGAAAGAGCGACACCGCCGCGCTCGGCTCGCTGGGCGTCGGTGCCGAGATCTTCGTGGCCCTCGCGCCGGCGACGAACATGACCGTCGTCGCGACGCTGTTGTTCAGCGGGATCCTGCGGAAGTGGCCGAAGCTGAAGTTCATCAGCGCCGAGTCGGGGATCGGCTGGCTCCCCTACTTCATCGAGCGCGCCGACTATGCGCACCGCAAGCACCGCTTCTGGACGGGGTCCAACATCGACGTCACCCCGAGCGAGTTGTTCCGGCAGTCGATCTACGCGAACTTCATCTCCGACCGCGCCGGCATCGCGATGCGCGAGATGATCGGCGTCGACAACATCATGCTCGGGACCGACTACCCACACACGGACTCGTCGTGGCCGGACACACAGCAGATCATCAAGGAGCAGATGGGCGACATCTCCGACGAGGATCGGTACAAGATCTGCGCGGGCAACGCGATCAAGGTGTTCAACCTGTAGCGCCGGGTTCGCGCTCCTGTCGCGCTTGCTTGCGCCCGGTCGCGAGAGCGGCTCGATCGCACGGCGGGGGACCCTCGCCCGCGCTCGCTTCGCTCGCGGGGGCATCGGTCCTGCTCGGCGCCGCCCGCAGGTGGTGGTTTCTGCCTGCGGTGCGCAAGGGCGGGCGCGCGGCGCCTCCCTAAGCCCCCTTCGTTGCGATCGGCCGCCCTCGCTTCCTGGGTGTGTTGCGATCGGGCGCATGGCGCGCCAAAGCACGCAGGGATCGCGCCCGGAGGCGGTTCCTGCGTGCTTGTGTGTTTGGGTTCTTGTTGGGGACCTAGGCGCTATCAATCAGCGCCAGGGGATCGCCTCTTGGCGCGCTGAGGTAGCCCTTGCCCTTGTGGCGCCACTCCACCACGCCGTCTTCTCGCCGCGTCACCGTCCATCCCTTGCGATGGATGAGCCGGTGACATCGCCGGCACAACGAGATCAGGTTCTCCTCACTCGAGCAGCCACCCCACTGGATGTGGTGGGCCTCGGTCCAGTGGATCGGCGCGCCGCAGCCTGGGCCCATGCACCTGCCGTCGCGGATCGCGATGGCCATGCGCATCTTGGCCGAGGGCGTGGAGCCCTTGTCGCCTACCGCGATGGGCTTGGGGCCTTTGAACAGGATGGGGATCACGTCGCAGTCACACAGGGCCATGTCGATCGCGACCTGGCTCAGACGTGGCGAGCGGCCCCGTACCTGCCAGAGCAGGCGTCCGGTGGCGCGCAGGCCGTCTTGGGTGTTGTCGGCGATCTTGATCGACATCGCCACGCTGGGGCGCGCCTTGGCAAGCATCTTCTGGCCTGCCAGCGGCAGTCGCGTGGGTGTTGGGATTGCCAGCTGGCCTGCGGGGGCGAGCTCGGCGGGCAGGTCTTGGGGCTGCTCATCGTCGCCGCCGAGGTCGTCGTCTTGGTCGCGGGCGTCGTCTGGACCAAGGCGCCAGCTCAGCGATTCCTTGCAGATGCGCTCCAGCGCGTCGAAGCGCTGCTGGGCGCGCACGGAGCCTTGCTCGTCGTCATCGGAAGTGGCAGGGGGGCGCTCTGCTGCGGCGTTGATCGCTGAGACCATGGTCGCGATCGCGACCACGTCGCCGAAGGCGCGCAAGCTCGCTCCTCCGTAGAGGTCTGGCTGGATGCGCAGGTTGCGCCCCTCATAGGCGCGGTGGTCTGCTGAGTTGACGAGATCCTGGCGCTGGTCGCCTACCTCTTCGTCCACCGCCGCCAGTAGGTCCTCGGGGTCGTTGCAACGCTTGATCATGCGCCCGACCACCTCATCAACGCGGGTGCGTCCCGCTGCGTCCTGGCAGCGCTTGGCAGAGAGCACGATGGCGCGCACCTGGCTCCAGGACAGCGCACCGCGCCCGAAGGCGGCGTCGGTGATGGGCATGCTGGCAAGGATCGAGGCTGCGAGCTCGAGCATGCGGGCGTCGGAGCCGGTGCGCTTTGCTTCGTAGCGCAGCAGCGTCTCGGTGGGTAGGCCGCTGCCGTTGGCGAAGCCGCCACGGCGCAGATGCTTGAGCACCATCGCGATCAAACGATCCGAGAGTTCCAGTGCTCCGGTGATCGCGTCGTTGACCGGCGCGCCCGTGTTGAGGGTGGCGAGGTGATCCAGCGCCGCGATCGAGGATGCGACGTGCGAGAGGGACTCGGTGACTGGACCCGAACGTGTGTTCGACATGCCGATACGGTAACACGAGGCACTGACAATAACCACTGATTTATGACAGCTTTGGCGGGATCGAGAGAAGATTCTCGGAAAGATTTTGGAGGGCGAACGGCGCGCGCCACCACGCGCGCAGCCACCACGCTCGCGCAGGCGCGCCGCGTATCCTCTGGGCGTGCTCGGCGCGCTCCTGACTCGCACGGCCGCAACCGAGCCGGATGCCGTTGCCTTCGTCGACGGTGACCGCCGGCTCACGTACGCGGAATGGGATTGGCTCTCCGACCGCGCCGCGTTCGCCTTGTGGTCCGACGGCGTCCGGCCCGGCGACGTCGTCACGTTGCTGCTCCGGCCCTCGTTCGCGTACCCGATCGCCTTCCTCGGCGCGGCGAAGATCGGAGCGGTAACCGCGGGCATCAACACGCGGCTCTCCCAGCGAGAGATCGACTACGTGCTCGACGACTCGCGCGCCCGCGTGCTGGTGACCGATCGCGAGGACCTCTCGCCGGAACCCGGCCTCCTCCATCCCGACGACCTCAACCGACCCGGCGCGGAGCCGGACCGGATCGATGTCAAAGCAGACGAGCCGTGCGTACTCGTCTACACCAGCGGCACGACGGGGTTCCCCAAAGGCGCAACGTTCACGGCAGGCGCGCTGGAGGCCGTGCGTCGGATCGAGGCCGCGCTCGATGCAACGCCCCACACGGTCGGACTCCAAGCGACGCCGATGGCGCATATGGGTTTCATGACGAAGATCGCCGCGTTCATCGCGAGAACGTCGGCAAGCGTTCTCATGACGGAATGGAGCGCGCGCGCTGCGCTGGAGCTGATCGAGCGCGAGGGGGTGAGCGCGATCGGCGGGATCCCGACACAGTTCACCCTGATGCTGATGGATCCGCGCTTCGCGAGCTTCGACCTGTCCTCGCTGCGCTCCTGCTTGATCGGCGGCGCGCCCGCCCAGCCCGACCTCATCCGCCGCATCCGCGAGGCGTTCAACGTACCTCTTTCTGTTCGTTACTCCTGCACCGAGCTCGCGCTGTGCACGGGGACCTCACCCGGCGACGATGACGAGCTGATCGCTACGACCGTCGGCAGACCGCTGCCAGAGGTCGAACTTCGGATCGACGGCCCGAACGAGGACGGGATAGGCGAGGTGTGCGCGCGCTCCCCCGCGATGTTCGCCGGCTACTGGCACGGCGAGCGCGCCGTCGACGAGCACGGCTACTACCACACGGGCGACCTCGGCCGGATCGGTGCCGACGGCGCGCTGCGCATCGCGGGCCGTGCGAAAGAGATGTACCTGCGCGGCGGCTACAACGTGTACCCGATCGAGGTCGAGAACGTGCTGCGGGCGCATCCGAAGGTCGCGATGGTCGCGGTGGTCGGCGTCCCCGACGAGGTGCTCGGCGAGCGCGGCAAAGCGTTCGTCGTTGCCTCCGACCGAACCGACCCTCCGACGCTGGAGGAACTCCGCTCCTTCGCGAAGGACAGCCTGGCCGACTACAAGCTGCCCGACCTCCTGGACGTGCGGGCGGAGCTGCCGCTTACCTCGATGCACAAGGTCGACAAGTCGGCGCTCCGGTAACCTTGCCTCAGTGTCACCCAGTGCTCGTCCGGCGCCGTGCCTCGTAGGGGGTGCGGCGTCGGCGTGAACGGACCCATGTATCCCATCGAGCTGTCCGGACCACGCGTCATGCTTCGCGAGTTCCGCGCGGACGACGCCGACGCGTTGTGCGCCTATGCGACCGACCCGAAGGTGCTCGAGAAGACGCACTGGCAGGTCTTTTCACTGGACGACGCAGTCGCGTGGATCGCTCAGATGGGCAGGCTCGCACGACGGCAGCCGCGGATCGAGTACCAGTGGGCGCTGACGCTTCCGCCAGACGACACCCCGGTGGGAGGCGCGCGCATGCGCATCGAGTCAACGGAGTGTCTGCGCGCATCCATCGGCTACATCCTCGCCTCACGTCTGTGGGGAAACGGGTACGCCACCGAAGCCGCGCGGATGATCATCGACTTCGGGTTCGATCGGCTGCATCTCCACCGCATCGAAGCGCTCGCAGAGCCGGGGAACGAACCGTCGTGGCGCGTGCTCGAGCGGGTAGGCATGGACCGCGAGGGGCTGCTGCGCGACTACCTGTTGGATCGCGGCCGGTTGGCGGACGCTTTCATCTACGCGAGGATCGGCGAGAGGAGCCAACCCTGAGCGAACGGCACATCATCCCCTTCGGCGGGCTGCGCCCAACGGGCACGCGCGTGCACCCCGTCCTGAGCTACGTCCTCGACGTGACCGGAAAGCGCCGGGCGCGCGTG
>JBKJXT010000443.1:0-2880 GCA_046716205.1 Actinomycetota bacterium | reverse complement strand
TAGCGATGGCTGAAGGCATCGGGGTCAAGGCAGTGGTGGTGGTGGAGGTGAGCCAGGATGCCTTCGCTCGGGGCAACACCCGCTCAGGCGAGCGCTGCCGGATCAAAGACATCGGGCCGGTGTCGGTGCCGGTGGCACAGCGGCTGGCGCTGGCGGGCTCGGTGAAGGTGATCGAGCGGGTGGGGGTGGACGTTCTTCGCGTTGGCCACCTTGGACGGAGCCTGCCCGCGCCGCTTCGCACCGCGATCGAGGCACGCGATCCAGCGTGCGTGGTGCCGGGGTGTGACCAGACCCAGAACCTGGAGTTCGACCACGTCACGCCGGTGGCCGAAGGGGGGCTGACGACGTATGAGAACATCGCTTTGCTGTGCCCTGACCACCATGGGGACAAGACCTACCGGGGGTGAGTGCTTGGTGGGGGCCCGGGAGCGTGGACCTGGGCGCGTGGCAAGCCGAAGTCGCAGGGCGACGGGGGCGGGCAAGGACGCGATCCGCCTGCGGGCGCGCCGTAGGAGGGCGCTGGATCGCGCGCTTGTTGGTGCGCGGGGTTGGCGCGCGCGCGGTTGGGGTGCGCGCGCGGTTGGGGTGCGCGCGGGGTTGGCGTGCGCGCGGGGTTGGCGTGCGCGCGGGGGTTGGCGTGCGCGCCGGGGGTTGGCGTGCGCGCCGGTGAACACGGTGCCGGCGGTCACGAGGGGGAACACCGATCGCGAGCCCTATGCGCGTCACCATGGCAGGTTCAGCCCTACGCTTAGGGACGCGGCCTAGTCGGACCCCGCCATCTTGCGGAACAGCCGGATCAACTCCTCGCGCTCGGATGACTCCAGCCGCTGCATCATCGCCGACAGCTCCTCGAACCGAAGGCGTCGCACCGTCGCGAGCACTTCGCGCCCGTGACGCGTCGGCTCCACGATGATCGTCCGCCGGTCATCGGGCATCAGCCGCCGCTGCACGAGCCCGGCGCGCACCAGCCGATCGACCACGCGCCCGGCCACCGTCTCATGCAGGTTGAGCGCCTCGCCAAGCTCGCCGACGGTCAGCGAGCGGCGCTCGCACACGTGATGCAATGCGTAGTACTGAGGGTGCGTGATGTCGAGGCCGGGTTCCGCCCACCGGCGGGCCAGCAGCGCGCGAGCGACTGCGCTCCAATGTAATTCGAGTTCGAGGAGCTGCACGCGCAACGAGCGCTCGGGCGGCGGAGGCGCGGCGGAGGCGCTCACGTCACTCGCGGATCTGGTGCGCGAGGTAGTTCTGCTCCCCCACCTGACGGATTAGCTCGATCTGCGTCTCGAGCCAGTCGACGTGCTCCTCCTCGTCGGAGATCCCCGGCTCGAGGAACACCCGCGTCCCGTCGTCGCCCTCCTCACCGCATGCGACGATCACGTCGCGCAACAGCTTCAACGCGTTGCGCTCGGTGTCGAGTGCGAGCTGCAGCTGCTCGGGAACGCTTTCACCGACGATGATGCCGCCGAGACGCTGGAGGTTCGGCACGCCCTCGAGGAACAGGATCCGCTCGCTGATCTCCTCCGCGTCTTTCATCTCGCTGAACGAGACCTCTCGCAGCTTGGCGGCCAGCCGCGCGTACCCCCAGTTCTCGCACATCTTCGCGTGCAAGAAGTACTGGTTGATCGCGGTGAGCTCGAGTGTGAGCATCTCGTTGAGTAGCTCCACGATCCGAGAGTTGCCTTGCATCAGCGCCCTCCTTGAAAGTTCTCCGACCGTTCATCCACGACGGGCTCCTGCGCGCCGGTTGAACCGGGCACGTTGGCGAGGAAGGCCCGCAGCACATCCCGGCACTGACCGCAGTCGGTACCGGCACCCGTCCGCCGCCCGATCTCGGCGACGTCGAGCGCGCCGTCGACGACCGCGTCTCGGAGCTGGTAATCGGTCACCGCACAGCACAAGCAGACATACATGGTGGTGGAGACTACACGCGGCTGGGAAAGCGGGTTACGGCTGCGCGCCGGGCTGCGCGCCGAGTTGCGCGCCGAGTTGCGCGCCGATCGCGTCTCGCAGCGCCAGCGCCGCCGACAGCGGGCGCACCATCACCGTGAAGTCGTCGATGAGCCCATCGGCGTTGCGCCGGATGATGTCGATGCCTTCGACCTGCCGGTCACCGACGCGCGTCAGGAAATGCAGAACCTTCCCCTGCTCGCCGTCGTACTCCGCGATGTAGCGGAAGTCTTCGAACGTCTTGAACAGGATCGAGAACAACGCTGCCACCGCGTCCCTGCCCTCGAACGGCTTGAACGTCACCGGACTGTGCAGCACGACCTCCGGAGCCAGCTGCTCGACCACGGCCTCGAGGTCGAACGACTCGACCGCCTTGCGGAATCCCTCTGCCGTCATCGTGACCCCCTCTCTCGGAAGCTTGCCAGGCTAACCCATGGAGGCACCCATCGGGCATCTGGTGTGCAAGGAGGTTCACCGATGACCGATCACAACGAAGACCAGATCCGCGCGCGCCTGCGCGCCGCCGCCGAAGAGGTAGCTCGCGCGTACCCGGCGCGCGCCCGCAGCCCGCAGGTCCGCGGGGGATTCCGCGGCAGGCGGATGCTCGTGGCGACCCAGCTCGCCGTGGTGGTCGCCGCCGTGGTCTTCGTCGCGAACCAGGGCCCGCCGGTCGACCGCACGAGTGGCTTCGGCGACGGCGTCGTGATCCCGACAGCGTCCCCGCTGCAGAGCCTGCTTCCGACCACGAGCCCACGCCCGTCCCCGACGACCGAGCCGACGGACAACCCGCCCAAGCCGACCGCCGACCCGACGACTACCGAGGAGCCGACCGCCGGTCCGAGCCCCGCGCCTCGGAAGCGTCTTCCGACCCGAGGCGCGTGCGGCGCTCCGCTCGAGACGATGACCCCCAAGGGCCTCTCGCTCACGCTG
>JBKJXT010000442.1:0-9215 GCA_046716205.1 Actinomycetota bacterium | reverse complement strand
GGACGATGACGATCGCCTTCGTCGAGCCCCCGGTGATCGCCACCGGTGCCGCGGAGCAGGACGCCACCGGCAACTGGATAACGCGTGCAGAGACGGCCCAGACGCGGATCTTCTTCGACCTGACCCTGACGGGCGCGGTCGTGGTCGGGGCAACGTCGAGCCCCGTACGTCTGCCGCTCTACATCGACGCGGGCTCGGCCGAGGCTGATCTCACCGGACTCGCATGCGACACGATCAACACGAACTCGGTCTCGACGGTGAACGCGCGGACCGACGCGCTCCGGGCGACGATCGGCGAGGTGAGCGCCGGTGCGATGGCCAACACCAGCGTCGCGCCGGTGCCCACGACCGGGACGCTCGTCGACGCGCCCGGCGTCATCAGTGTCACGGGCTCTGGCTCGAAGACGATCGCTGGACAGTCCGCGACGTTGACGTTCAACGGGCCCTACGACCGGCGGGTGCAGCGGGTCGGCTCGACGTCGCTGAGTCTCGACAGCCTCGCGACGAGCATGAGCGTCGCCGTGGACCCGCTCGGGATCGGCACCGCGCTGGTGGAATCGGAGGTGCGGGCCCTCATCGCGCTGGTGCTCGCCAAGATCGAGACCGACGTGCTCCAGCCGATGGCATCGACGCCGCTGGGCATCACGATCGCCGGTGCGGACATCGCGAATCCGTCGGCCGACTGCCTCGGATCGAAGCTCATCAACTAGCCGGACCCAGAACAGACGTCAGAGGCGCCGTCCATATGGATACGGCGCCTCTGCGCTGTGCCATCGAGAGCGGCGGCTGTCGATGGCATCATGTCCCCCCGCCCCTCGTCGTAAGGACATACGGCCTGGGGCCATGCTTCTTACGGTGGTCGCCCCTTTTGAGGCGAACTGTCCAGCGGGGTGGGATTGCGGGTGTGTGTGCAGGAAGGAGTCGCGGCGGTGCGTGCCGAAGCCAGGGGTCAACTCGAACCCTGAGGTGCTGATGGTCTGCGACCGTGATTGGCAGGTCCCAGAGGAGCTCGACGCCGGCTATGCGGCGACGTTCTCCCGGTTGCGCGGCTTGTATCGCTCGCGCGGCCTGTCGTGGGAGGACGCCGCGGACCTCGCGCAAGAGGCGATCGCCCGCGCGCTGCTGCATCTCCGCAGGCACGGATGCAACGGCGAACCCGTTACGCCACTGGTGAACAAGATCGCGTCGAACCTCCTCATCGACCACCTCCGCTCCAACCGTGGTCGCATCGTCTCGCTGGACGGCGAAGACATCGATGTGGACGAACCGGCGCTCGACCCCAGCGAAGAGGTCGCGCGGCGGCACGTTCGCAACGAAGTACGCGCTGCGATCGCATCCCTGCCCGAGCGGCATCAGCACGCGATCGCGATGTCCCTTGACGGGCGCACGCCGGCCGAGATCGCAGATCACCTCGGGATCCGTCGCAACGCCGCGGACGCGTTGCTGTTCCGCGCACGCCGCGGACTCGCCGACCTGCTGCGCGCCGCGGGCACGGGAGCGTGGGTCGCGATCCTCGTCGTCGTCGCGCACCTCCGCACGGCCGGCCGCCGTGTCGCGGACATGTCTCGTGCGGTCCCGGCTGCGTTGGTCTCCTCGCAAGCCGGTGTGAACCTCGCCGGGGCCGCGGTGGCTACCGCGATGGCCTTCGGCACGGTGTCGGCCGCTCCGGCAGCCGCAGGTGCCGGCGTGCCTGCGACCGACCGTCCCGCGTCGGCCGCCCCAGCCGTGGCGGCGCACGCAACACCCGAGCGTCTGACACCCAAGCCGTCCTCGCTCGCGTCGGCGTCGCTCGGTGTTCGCGAGCATCGCGCAACGGTCGCGACGCGTGCACCCGGATCAGACGAAGACGTCACGGTGGAGACCTGGCACCGGCGCGATCCCAACAACCGCGGGGTCACCGGACCGATCCTCGATCAAGCAACGGTCACGATGTGCGCGCTCGCCGCGAGCGGATGCGAACCCGGAGGAACCCCATGACCCTGAAGAAGCTCATCGCGCTCGCCGCCCTGGTCGTCGGACTGTTCGCCTCCGGCGCTCCGGCCTCCGCGGACGCCATCTGCGCGCGCGTCGGCGGGGTCGGCACGGTGACGGTCTCGACGGTGGATTCCGCCGTTCGGGACGCGATCGGCTCGCCCATCTGCGTTCCGCTGCCGTAGTCGCGTTGCACCAACCGGCACGCCCGGCCATGCTTGCGCGGTGAGCTTTCCGGTCCCACCGCCCATCGACCCGATGCTGGCCGAGTTGTCGCGCGAGATCCCGGCCGGCGACGGGTGGCGCTACGAGCCGAAGTGGGACGGGTTCCGCGCGATCATCTTCCGAGACGGCGACGAGGTTCTGATCGGATCGCGCAACAAGCTTCCACTCGCTCGATACTTCCCTGAGGTCGTGGAGACGGCCAAGCGGGCCTTGCCGGAGCGCTGCGTGGTGGATGGCGAGCTCGTCATCGCGGGCGACGGCGGCCTCGAGTTCGAGTCGCTGCAGCTGCGCCTTCATCCCGCGGCCTCACGGGTCGCCAAGCTGGCGAAGGAGATGCCGGCGACGGTCGTGGCCTTCGACTTGATCGGGGTCGGTGACGAGGATCTGCGTGAGGTCCCGCTCCAGGAGCGCCGGGCGCGCCTCGCCGCCTCGGTGCGGGCCGACGCGGGATGCTTCCTCACTCCACAGACCGACGACGCCGCACTCGCGGCGCGATGGTTCGAGGACTTCGAAGGCGCAGGGCTCGACGGCATCATCGCCAAGCGTGCCGATCTGCCCTACCGCCCGGGGCAGCGCGTGATGGTGAAGGTCAAGCACCAGCGGACGATCGACTGCGTCGTGGGCGGGTACCGCCTCGCCAAGGACGGCCAAGGCGTCGGCGCGCTGCTGCTGGGGTTGTACGCCGACGACGCGTTGCACTACGTCGGGTTCACATCGACGTTCCGTGCGCCGCAGCGGCGCGAGCTGAAGGAGCAGCTCGACCGCATCCGTGGCGAGGGGTTCGGCGAAGGGCGCGACCCCGGTGGACCGAGCCGGTGGCGCCGAGAGGCGGAGGCGGAGTTCGTCGGGCTGACGCCCACGATGGTGTGCGAAGTTGCGTTCGACCACTTCCAAGGCTGGCGGTTCCGGCACGGAACGAAGTTCCTGCGGTGGCGGCCCGACAAGGACGCACGCGACTGCACCTACGATCAGCTGTCGCCGCCCAAACCGTTCGCCCTCGACGACATCAGGGCTCTATCCAACGCACCCGATGATCCACGCGCGCCCGCGGGGGAGTGACCGCCGGGTGTAACGATCTCGGATCGGAAGGGACGAAGCTCTTTGTGCGCTTCCAGCGGCGGTAGGTAGGCTGCCGCTCTCGGTCGGGAAGGGGAGTTTTTGCCGGAGTCCCGCTGCGTCCTCACGCAAGATGATGTTCGACGGTTCGTAGCCGAGCACTGCTTCACGCGGTCGCCGGGGCGTCGCGTCGGCGCGGAGGTGGAGTGGATCGCGTTCCCCGGCGACGCCGGACATCTGGACTTCCCGCGCTTCCGTGCGACCTGCGAGCAGGCCACCCGGCCTGGGGGCACCATCCTCACCTTCGAGCCGGGCGGACAGCTCGAGCTCTCTTCGCTGCCCGCCGACGACGTTAACGCCTGCATCGAAGCGATCGCGAGCGACAAGCGCGCGATCGAGGACGCGCTCCACCCCGAAGGGATCGCGCTTGCCGGCATCGGGCTCGATCCGATCCGTTCCGAGCGCCGCGTGTTGCACTCCCCGCGATACGAGGCGATGGAAGCGTTCTTCGCGCTCGATTCTCTGAGCGGGCGCACGATGATGTGCTCGACCGCGGCGATCCAGCTCAACCTTGACGCGGGGGAGACCTACGAGGAGATCGCGTGGCGGTGGCGGCTCGCCCATCGCATCGGCCCGGTCATCGCCGCCGCGTTCGCGGACTCGCCCTTCTGGTGCACGGCACCCAGCGCATGGCGCAGCGCGCGGGCAGCGACGTGGTTCGGGATCGACCACACGCGTACCGCGCCATGTCCCGACGGCGATCCCATCGATGCCTGGACGGCGTACGTGATGAACGCACGGGTGATGATGATCCGTTCGTCTGAAGACGCCTTCGTTCCGATCCTCGGCGCGCTGCCGTTCGGGCGATGGATCACCGATGGGCACGAGCTGGGCTGGCCGACCTTGGAGGATCTCGCCTATCACCTCACGACGCTGTTCCCGCCGGTGCGCGCTCGCGGATGGCTCGAGCTACGGATGATCGACGCGCTTCCTGAGCCGTACTGGCGCGTCCCCGTCGCGGTGTGCGCCGCATTGCTCTACGACCGTGAGGCCGGCGCGCGCGCCTTCGATGCTGCGGAGCCGGTGACGGGGATGTGGCGCGAGGCCGCTCGCCACGGGCTCGCGCACGCCGAACTGGCGGCGGCGGCGGTCGGTGTGTTCGACGCGGCGGACAACGGCGACGCGGTCGTCGCGGAGTATGTGGACCGGTACGTCGCACGCGCGCGAACGCCCGCCGACGAGCGGCTCGAGACGTGGGCGGTGACCGGCTCCCCGATCGAGCCGTCACCGTTGCGGGAGGCCGTGTGGACCTGAAGGAGTCGATCGCCCACGAGCTGACGGTGGTCCGGGATCGCTCGCTGTCGATCGTCGATCCACTCCCGGAGGCCGAGCAGGCCCGCCAGCACTCGACGTTGATGTCGCCGATGGTCTGGGACCTCGCACACGTCGGCAACTACGAAGACATCTGGTTGTTGCGCGGTCTCGGCGCGCGCGGAGTCGGCGAGCGCTACGACGACCTCTACAACGCATTCCTCACGCCGCGCGCGCAGCGGAAGGCCCTGCCGATGCTCGGTCCGTCGGAGGCGCGCGCCTACATCGCCGAGGTTCGCGGGCGCGTGCTGGACCACCTCGAGCGGACCGACCTCGATCCCACCCAGCCCTTGGTTCGGGATGGGTTCGTGTACGGGATGGTCGTGCAGCACGAGCACCAGCACGACGAGACGCTCCTCGCTACCGCGCAGCTGATGGACGATTACTCACGCTTCTCGACGGTCGCGACGCCCGCGCCGCGCGACGGGGCGATCCCGTCCGAGAGCGAGGTACTGGTGGAGGCCGGACCGTTCGTGATGGGAACCGATCAGCCATGGGCATACGACAACGAGCGCGCCCCCCACACCGTCGAGCTCGACGCGTTCTGGATCGACGTGACGCCGGTCACTAACCGGCAGTACCTCGCGTTCATCGAGGACGGCGCTTACGACGACCCTCGTCACTGGGACGCGGCCGGCTGGCGATGGCGCCAGCGCTCCTCCGCGTCGGCGCCTGAGTTCTGGAGTCGCGACGGCGCCGGCTCGTGGTCGGTCCGCCGGTTCGGTCGCGCGCAGCCGCTGCACCCCGACGAACCCGTGCAGCACGTGTGCTGGTACGAGGCCGACGCGTTCGCGCGCTGGGCGGGCAAGCGGCTGCCGACCGAGGCGGAGTGGGAGAAAGCGGCCTCGTGGGACCCGATGACACAGACGAAGCGGCTCTTCCCGTGGGGCGACGAGGACCCAGGCCCGTCCACCGCCAACCTCGGTCAGACTCACTACGAGCCGGCGGTCGTGGGCGCGTACCCGGATGGCGTCTCACCGTGGCGGTGTCATCAGATGCTCGGCGACGTGTGGGAGTGGACCTCTTCGGATCTGCTTCCCTATCCGGGGTTCGCGTCGTTCCCCTACGCGGAGTACACCGAGGTCTTCTTCGGATCCTCGTACAAGGTGCTGCGCGGCGGGTCGTGGGCGACACACCCCCACGCGATCCGGACGACCTTCCGCAACTGGGACTACCCGATCCGCCGCCAGATCTTCAGCGGCTTGCGTTGCGCGAGGGACGCCTAGCCGTGTGCAGGCTGGTGGGCTACGTCGGACCCGAGCCGGTCTCGGCGCACGAACTCATGGTCACGCCTGCGTCGTCGCTCTACCGGCAGTCGTTCGCGCCGCGGATGCAGACATACGGCCGGATGAACGCCGACGGCTTCGGCGTGGGGTGGTATGACCCCGCCGTGCGCGCCGAGCCGGCGCGCTACCGGCGCGCGGTACCGATCTGGACCGATCTGTCGTTCGCGTC
This sequence comes from Actinomycetota bacterium, assembly GCA_046716205.1. Taxonomy (GTDB): domain Bacteria; phylum Actinomycetota; class AC-67; order AC-67; family AC-67; genus JBKJXT01. The sequence continues at coordinate 3,137 of JBKJXT010000442.1, read as the reverse complement.
CTTCGCTCCGATGGTGTCGAGCAGGGTCATGCTCGCTGCGGTGCGGTGCGCGACGCCGCCCTTCCCCATCGAGGAGACCGGCAGCGCGCCGTTCACGCATGGGCAGTGGCTGTTCGCCCACAACGGCTCGGTCGACAACTACACCACCGGCGTCGGGCAGGTCCTTCGACGCTCGTTGAGCGACGAGCGCGCGCAACTGGTCCTCGGTGCTGCCGACTCGGAGGTGCTGTTCGCGATGATCCTCGACCGCATCGACGACGGCGCGGATCCCGCGGATGCCTGCGTCGCCACCATCGGGCGCGTGAAGGAGCTCACCGGCGGACGCTTCAACTTCGTGCTCACCGACGGTCACCGGATGATCGCGACGCGGTACGGAGACACGTTGTTCACGGTCGCGGATCGGCTCCACGCCGGATCCACGGTCATCGCGAGCGAGCCGTTCGACGACGGAGACGGATGGAACGAGGTCCCCGACCTCTCGGTCGTGGACGTCAGGGATGGTCGGATAGAGATGAGGTCCCTTTGAAGCAGATGCTGTCAACCGACGATGCTCGACCCATGAGCGCCCCAGGTAATCTCTCGGTGTTCCGGGTCGACCGCCACCTCGATACTGGCTACCTCGACGCCGCGCTGCGCGCGGATGTTGCCTCGGGGCTGTCGGGCACGCCCAAGGCGCTCCCGCCCAAATGGTTCTACGACGACGCCGGCTCGGCTCTGTTCGACGACATCACCAGGCTGCCCGAGTACTACTTGACGCGCGCCGAGCGATCGATCCTGCAAGCCCGTGCGGGCGAGATCGCGACACTGACACGCGCGGACACCTTGATCGAGCTTGGGAGTGGCACCAGCGACAAGACCCGGACACTGCTCGATGCGTTGTGGGAGACGGGTGAACTGCGGACGTTCGCGCCCTTCGACGTGGCGGGGTCGGTGCTCGTCGAAGCCGGTCGGGCGATCGCCAAGGAGTACGACGGGATCGCCATCCATGCCGTCGTCGGAGACTTCGAGCACCACCTGCGGTTCCTGCCGCGCGGTGAACGCCGCCTGATCGCGTTCCTCGGGTCCACCATCGGCAACCTCGACCCAGAGCAGCGCGCGCTGTTGTTCACACAGATCGCCGACGGGATGGGACCGCAGGATGCGCTGCTGCTGGGGACCGACCTGGTCAAGGATCCTGCGCGCCTGCTACCCGCCTACGACGACGCTGCGGGTGTCACCGCAGCGTTCAACCGCAACGTGCTGTCGGTCCTGAACCGGGAGCTCGGCGCGCACTTCGACCTGGAGACCTTCGTGCACGTGGTCCGATGGAACCAAACGCAGCGATGGATCGACATCTCGCTTCGCTCGACCCAGGCACAATCCGTCCGCATCGAAGGGCTCGATATGGACGTGGCGTTCGAAGCGGGTGAAGAGATCCACACCGAGATCTCCGCGAAGTTCACCCGGGACGGGGTCACGGAGGAACTGCGGGCAGCGGGGCTGTCGCTCGCGCGCTGGTGGACCGACGACGCGGACGAGTTCGCGCTCTCGTTGAGCTTCCCGGATCTACGCGCGTGACAGGGACGCGGACCGGCGCACCAGCGTCGAAGAACGAGAGGAGTCACATATGAGGCTCGCGACCGTCCGTTCGGATCACGGATCGCGCGTCGCACGTGTGGAAGGCGACCAGCTCGTTCTGCTTCCGTTCGCCGACGTCGGCGCGATGTTGACGCGCGAGGATTGGCGCGAGCTCGCCTCTACCGACGGCGACGAGCGTCTGGCGCTCGCCGACGCCGACTACGAGACTCTGATCCCACGTCCGGCCAAGATCATGTGTCTCGGCCTCAACTACCGAGCGCACATCGAGGAGATGGGCCACGACTTCCCGAAGTATCCGACGGTGTTCGGGAAGTTCGCGCGCGCGTTGATCGGCGCGCGGGACCCGATCGTGCTGCCACCTGAGTCGCCGATGGTCGATTGGGAGGTCGAGCTCGCGATCGTGATCGGCAAGGAAGCGCGCCGGGTCCGCGGCGACGCCGCACAGCAAGCGATCGCCGGGTTCTCCGTCTTCAACGACGTTTCCATGCGCGATTGGCAAACACGATCCAGCCAGTTCCTTCAGGGGAAGACGTTCGAGCGCTCGACACCGCTCGGTCCGCACTTGGTGACCCTCGACGAGGTGCCCGGCGGTGCGGCCGCCGATCTGGTCGTCGAGTGCGCGATCGACGGGGAGGTGATGCAGAAGGGACGCACGTCGGATCTGCTGTTCGGCGTCATCGAAACCGTGGAGTACTTGTCGACGTTCATCACGCTGGAGCCCGGAGACGTGATCGCGACCGGGACCCCGGCGGGTGTCGGCGCGGGTCGCACGCCCCCGGTATTCCTTCGAGCGGGCCAAACGGTGCGCACCACGATCGAGCACGTCGGCGAGCTACTCAATCCCACCATCGCGGAATAGGGCGGAGTAGGTCAGTCGGCCCATCTCCGGGCAAAGGGGTTGTCTTGGGGCCTGCGCAGGCTCGATAGTGCGAGTGACGGTCTTCCCTCACCGACGTCGACTACGGGCCCAAGGGGGTAGTACTTGCGTCGGCCACCGCGTACCGTGCGCTCTCATCTCTTGGCGATCGTCGCCGTGGCCGTCATCATCACGATCGGGTTCGGCGGGTTCGCGATGCTTCAGGAGGTCGCTCAGTCGCGGGACGTCGCCACAAGGAACGCGCGGTCCGAGACGGCGAGCGCCGCGATGGCGATCAACCGCTCGGTCGAAGAGGCGATCGCCGTCGTCCGGTCGACGGCGAGCGAGCCGGGGCTGGCCACCGTGTTCGACGCACCGGCAGGCTGCGGGCTGGCGACCAGCGAGATCGGACTGTTCTCTCGCAACCATCTGCAACTGGTCTCTCCTGACGGCGACGTCTTGTGTTCCTCCGCCGGGCAGATCACGCGCTCCTACAAGGGGCTGGCATGGGTTCGAGACGTACGCACCGCGAAGGCGCCGATCGTATCGGCGGTGTTCTCTGACCCGGGGTTCGCCGGCAACGCTTCCGTCGCGATCGCTGCACCGGTGTATGGCGTCGATCGGATATTCCGCGGATCGTTCGTCGCGACGCTGAGTCTGCGGGAAGTCGCCGACAACCTGGCGCGCGACGTTGAGAGCCGCG
>JBKJXT010000441.1:0-9596 GCA_046716205.1 Actinomycetota bacterium | reverse complement strand
ACCTACGAGGGTACCGCTCCGCGCACGTCCGGCTTGACGTCTCGCCGCGCCGTGGGGTAAGTAAAGTCTACCTGACAATCGTCGTAAGGGAGCCCTGATGCTATCTGCGTTGCTCATCACGCTGCGGGAGGGACTCGAGGCGGCTCTCATCGTCTCGATCATCGCGGCCTATCTCGTGCGTTCGAACCAGCGCGGCCAGCTGCGCCACGTGTGGACGGGCGTGGCGGTGGCGGTGGCGGCGAGCCTGACCGTGGGGATCGCCGTGGCCGCGGGGGGCGCGGCGCTGTCGGACCGCGCGCAGGAGATCTTCGAAGGCGTCGCGGGTCTGATCGCCGTCGCGGTCCTGACATGGATGATCTTCTTCATGCGGCGCCACGCGCGCGCCCAGCGCTCCGAGCTTGAGACTGCTGCCGCGGGCGCGCTCGATCGCGGCCATCCCGGCGCCCTGCGCCTGCTGGCGTTCAGCGCGGTGGGTCGAGAGGGACTCGAGACGGTGCTGTTCCTTAACGCGTCGTTCCGCACCTCGGATACCCCCGGCGCGTCGGGGACCGGCGCCGTGGCGGGACTCGTTATCGCGATCGCGCTCGCCTACGGAATGTATCGCGGGGGCGTCCGGCTCAACCTCCGTCGTTTCTTCCAGATCACCGGCGCGCTGCTCATCGTGGTTGCGGCGGGCTTGGTCTCGACGTCGTTCCATGAGTTCGACGAGGCCGGCGTGCTGACGGTGCTCAACGCGACGGCGTGGGACATCAGCGGCTTCATCGCGCCCGCCGGCGTCGTTGGGAGCGTGCTGCGCGGCATGTTCGGCTACGACGCGAACCCGACCATCCTGCAGGTGATCGTGTACTGGGCCTACCTCGTTCCGACGATGATCGCGTTCTTCGGCGTGCCGCGGTTCGCGCGCCGTACCCGCGACGTCGAGCCTGAGGTGGCGACCTACGGGGAGGCTACGGCCGGCTGATCGCTCAGGGCAGGCGGCGCGTCGGGCAGCGAGCGCGCCCAGGCGTCGCCGGGGATGATGCGCTCGAAGCCCTTCATGAACCACTGAACCAGCGCTTCGACCACGACCCCTCGATCCAGGCCGGGCTCGCGGAGCAGCCAGCGTGCACATTCCTCGAACACCGCGACGATCGCGTGGTTGTAGACCTCGCTCACCGGGGTCATCCGCACGCCGACGGCGTCAAGTATCTGCTTGGTGCGCTCGCCCATCTTCGCGACCATGAGGTCGCGTGTGCGGGTGGCGCGCCGGCCGATCTCGGGATCTGCCGTTCCGGGGTCGCCGAAGATGATGCGGAACCCGAGCGGGTTGACCTCGGCGTATGAGAAGAACGCCAGGAACCCTTCGCGGAGTGCCTCCTCGAGCGGCAACTTGTTGGTGTGGTCGAGCACGTTCAGCATGTGGTCCATGAAGATCGACTCGCCGCGGTCCAGCAACGAGTAGTAGATCTCTTGCTTGCCGCCGGGGAAGCAGTCGTAGAGGACCGCCTTGGAGACGCTGGCGCGCTCGGCGATCGCGGACATGGATGCGTCGGCGAACCCGCCTTCGGCGAAGATCGAGAGCGCGGCGTCGAGCACGAGAGGCCGCCGCTTCTCGGGTCCCAGGTACTCCGCTCGTTTCGCCATCTCCACAAGAATAACGGTTGTTCGTTTGTGTAGATACCTAGGCGGGCGCGAATCGGACCTTCCGAACGTCTAGTCGGAATATGGGAGGAATCGCCCCCCTATCGTCGAAGCCCTCAGGGATCGTTCTCGTCTAAGGGAGTCTTCGATGATGCAACGTTGGAAGCGCTGGTGGCCTGACCTGCCGGAGGACCTGCCGGTTGATGTGTTGCCGGCCTCGAACGGGGAGTTCAGCCCTCCGCCGCCGAGCGAAGGCCAGCTGGCCGTCATGTCCCTGCAGAACAGCGAGGCGGAGCGCATCCGCCGCAAGATGGGGATGAGCCGGCGCGAGTTCGTCCGTACGTCGATGGCCTACGCGGTGGGATTCTGGGCGATCAGCGAGGTCGCTCCAGGGACCTTCGGCAAGTTCTCCGCGTTCGCCCACAACACGGGAACGACCGGCGCATGCGACTTGGAGTGGGACGACCAGATCGGGGCCTTCACCGGTCTGGCGAACCTTCCCGGTGAGTTCATCTTCGACATCCAGTCCCACCACGTCGAGTCCGACGGTATGTGGCGCGTCACCAACCCGGCGTTCGAGGCCTTCTTCGCGGGTATCTGGGCGCAGGCCGGCCCCGTCACGGGCGCGCGACCCGGTGTCCGCAGCGGTGGCTCCACCGACGTCGGCTCGTCTGACTTCATGGTGCGTGGCTCCGGCGCCGGCGAGCTCGACCCGATCGAGAACCTCTCGCGCTACCACTACCTCAAGGAGCTCTTCCTCGACTCCGCGACCACGATGACGGTCCTGTCGGCGGTGCCGGCCGCGCCGGACATCACCCAGCCGCTGCCGATCGACCGCGCGGCGCTGACGGTCGAGATGGTCAACAACCTGGCCGGCTCGCAGCGCACCGTTCTGCACGCGTTCGTGATGCCCAACCGCGGTTCGGCCGGGACGGCCGCGTCACAGTCCGGTCGCGAGCCCGTGTACATGCGGCGTGAGTTCGAGATCATGGAGGAACGGTCGATCAAGTACCGCCACCTGATCCGTGGATGGAAGACCTATCCCGCGTGGGGCGACGTGGCGTACGCGACCGGCTGGTTCTTCGACGACCCGGTCGTCGGGCAGCCGTTCATCGAGCACGTGAAGTACTGCGCGGACAAGTACGGCACGCCGCCGAACATCGCAACACACAAGGGCTTCGCACTCCCTGGCTTCGACCAGCGCGCTGCCTCGCCGCGTGACATCGGTCCCGCGGCGTCGCGCAATCCCAGTGTGAACTTCATCGTGTATCACTCGGGCTACGACGGCGACACGCAGCGTCCGTACGCAGGGGACGCCGTGGTCAACTCCGCCGACCGCTCGGTCGACTCGTTCATCAAGAGCCTCCGGGAGAATCGCTGGGACGCCACGCAGTTCATCGAGCCTGGTCTCGAGCACGGGAACGTGCCCAACGTGTACGCGGAGATCGGCTCGACATGGCGTTCGGTCATGGGCAGCATCGAGAACGCCAATCTGAAGGATGGAGGAGCGAAGAAGGCTCCTCCGGGGTCGTCTCCCGACGCGAAGTACATCGGCGGAGCCGATCAGGCGGCTCACCTGTTGGGCAAGCTGATCACGCACGTCGGCCCGAAGCGCATCTGCTGGGGAACGGACTCGTTGTGGTTCGGATCACCCCAATCCGAGATCGTCGCCCTCCGCGCGTTCGAGTTCACGGATGCAGGAAAGGCTCTCTACAACCTGCCCTACGGACTCGACGGGGACGCCGACGATCCTCGCAGGAGCACGGGCGACACCTCGCACTATCTCGCGCCGCATCCCGCGGTGGCCGACTGGCCAACGGACGGCAAAGCTCATCCGGAGCGCTCGATCCGCAACGCGATCTTCGGACGCAACGCCGCGGCCGTCTACGACGTGAAGAACCTGCCGACCGGGCGCACCAACGGCGACATCAACTGCGACGAGGTCCAGAAGATCCGTGACGCGTACATCCTGAACCAGGCAACGCCGAAGGAGCAGGCACCGATGGCATCCAACACCATCATCGGTCCGCGCACCCCACGCGAGCTGTTCAAGATGCGCAGTGAATCGCCGTGGGCACCGTGATGACGGAGGGGAAAGTCACGATGAAGCGTCTCGTACTTCTGGCGGCGGTTCTTGCGATCGTCGCACCGGTCAATGTGCTGGCGGCTCCCGCTACATACTCCGCGCCTTATCTCGCGGGCCCCGAGGGCGGCGATCAGTACAACCAGAAGTCGCGCAACCTTGCGACGGGCGAGATGACGGTTCTGCGCATCAATCCCGCCGGGATCTCGGGCGGGCTCGGGTGTGGTGGAACGGGCGGCTTCTCGAACTTCCTCGTGAAGCACGATGCCGCTGAGCCCGTCAAGACGGTCACGGTCGCCTACACCGATGCCATCATCGATCCCTACACGTGGATCACCGTCAGTGTGCGACAGGGCGAGGGCTTCCTCGGCACGCAGGTAGAGCGGGGGATCATCGCCGGAGACGGAACCGTGACGCTGACACTGCGTTCGCCAGCCTCGGGACCGCTGGACATCTGGTTCGGGATCCAGGTCGCCTCGGCGTGTCCGAACGTTGACGGTGGAACAGCGACCTTCACGTCGGTAACGCTCGCCTAGCTCCAACGGTTCTTTCGAGGTGCTCGTGCTCAGCGCGCGAGCACCTCGAGCGTTCCCAGCATGAACTCGTGCACGTTGCACGTGAACGCGTAGGAGCCCGGCGCGAGCTTCTCGACTCCGGCAACCGGCGCGACCTGGCCCGGTCCGATCAGCGGCGACTCGAACAGCGGCGCGCCGTCGACCCATGTGATCGAAACGACCGAATGATTGCCGAGCGTGTCCAGCGGCGCGAACTCGAGACCCGTTCCTTCGATCATCTGCAGCGGAAGCTCGGGCATCGTGACGTCGCCGGGCGTGTACGCGAACGCGACCACGCTGACCACCGCGGTTGGCACCGGCTCGGCGGCAGCGGGCACAACGGACAAAGCAGCCGAGGCGGCGGCAACGCAGCACAACATGCGGCGGATCATCTCACTGTCGGGTTCGTCACGGCTCCGTCGGAGTCCTGCAAACCCGTGAGCGAACGGCGCGCCGGTATGACACAATCCCGCGCCGCATGAACGCCATCGAGATCGAAGGACTCCGCAAATCGTTCGGGACGGTGGAAGCCGTTGCCGGGCTCGACCTGGTGGTGCGCGAAGGCGAGGTGTTCGGATTCCTCGGCCCCAACGGCGCCGGCAAGTCCACGACCACCAAGATCCTGTGCACGCTGCTGCAGCCCAGCGCCGGGCGCGCAACCGTGGCCGGGTTCGACCTGGCGCGCCAGCCGCGTGAGATCCGCCACTCGATCGGCGTCGCGCTCCAAGAGTCGGGGCTCGACTCGCTGGCCACCGGGCGCGAGTTGCTCATCCTGCAGGCGCGCCTGCACGGCTTGCGCGGCACCGCCGCACGTGCGCGCGCCGACCAGATGCTGGAGCTCGTCGGCCTGACGCAGGCCGCGAACCGCAGGCTCGGAACCTATTCCGGCGGAATGCGGCGCCGGCTGGATCTCGGGAGCGCTTTGATCCACGGACCGCGCCTGCTGTTCCTGGACGAGCCGACGACGGGGCTCGATCCAGCCAGCCGTCAGACGATCTGGGACGAGGTCGCGCGGCTCAATCGCGAAGAGGGCATCACCGTGTTCCTCACCACGCAGTACCTCGAGGAGGCCGACCGGCTGTGCGAGCGCGTCGGCATCATCGATCACGGCCGCATGGTGGCGATGGGATCGCCGGCCGAACTGAAGGCAGAGATCGGGGCGGAGGTCCTCACGTTCACCGTCGAGCCGGAGTCCATCGAGTCCGCGAGGGCCGCGCTGTCATCCTTGCCCGGCCTCAAGGAGATCCAGGAGGGATACACCGAGCTCAACGTCTTCCTCTCGGGTGGGGAAGGCGCCGTCGCGAACGCGATCCGTTTGCTCGACGACGCCAAGGTCGCGGTCACGGCGGTCAAGATGAGCACGCCGAGCTTGGACGAGGTCTTCCTGCGCGCAACGGGTTCGCGCCTGGAAGGTGCGGGGGAGGTGTCATGACGACCGTCGCCTTGGAGCGCGCGAGCGCTCGCTACAACAACGTGACCGAGTTCTTGCGCGCGGTCTACTACGTCGGCGCGCGTGAGATCCGCAACCTGATCCGCACGCCCGCCGCGTTCCTGCCGAGCTTCTTCATCCCGCTGTTCTTCTATTTCGTGCAGTCGGCCTCGCTGGCCGGCCTCGCTGAAGCGTCGGGCGCGGTCAGCGATTACAAGAGCTTCATCTTGCCGGTGTCGATCCTGTTCGCGGTCTCCAACGAAGGCGCCGGCTTCAACATGGTCCAGGACATCGAGCGTGGCTACTTCGACAAGCTGATGCTGAGTCCGGCGGCGCGCCCCGCGCTGCTGCTCGGCTTCGTCGGTGCGAACTTCACCGGCGTGATGCTGAAGAGCTTCATCGTGTCGATCCTCGCGATGCTCGCCGGCGCGAACGTCGTCACCGGGCTCCCGGGCATGGTCGCGATGATCCTGCTGGCGTCGGTGTGGGGCGTGGTCTTCGCCGGTGTCGGCATGGCCACCGCCATCAAGACGGGCAACGCGCAGGCGGTGCAAGGGACGCTGGTGATCCTGTTCCCGCTGCTGTTCCTCACGACGTCGTTCGCGCCGAAGGAAGCGATGGAAGGCTGGATGGCGACGGCGGTGTCCTACAACCCGCTCACCTACATCCTCGAGGCGATGCGCTCGTTCACGACCTACGGGTTCCAGTGGGAAACGGTCGGCAAGGGATTGCTCGCCGTCGCGATCATGGCCCCGATCACGATGGGCTTGGCGCTCGCCGCGCTGCGCGCGCGCCTGCGGTAGCGCGCCACAGCCGCACGGCGAGGAACACCGCGACACCGAGCGAGGCCGTCCCGGCGAACATCACGATCGCCATCGCGGGCTCCAGATGCAACGGATCCGTCGCGATGCCGCCGCGGGAGGCTCCTCGCGTGTATTCAGCCAGGGTCCCGAACTGCGTCAGCCGGTTCCACGTCAACAGCTGCGCGGCCGTGAGGCCGAGCACGACCGCCGTCGTCATGACGATCGCGGTCCGCCGCGAGAGCGCCTGCGCGATCGCGAACCCGGCGACGAAGCACACCTCGTAGAGCACGAACGCGAGCACGGTCACCGCGACGGGCAGTGCGCCGGCGTCCACCCAGTACATCCACATCCAGTCCGGCCGCAGCGCGAACAGCGCGAGCGCGATGCCGACGATGCCGACCTGCAGGTACGCGAAACCGGTGCGGAAGGCGCGCGAGGCGAACCCGGGCGCGCCGATGCCGGCGAGGCCGAAGAGCGCGCCGACGCCGAACGACAATGGCCAGTCGAGGAAGAAGGTCTCAACCACCTCCGGTTCCGAGGATAGCGGCGGAACCGTTGGAAACGGCGGAACAGCTTTCTCCGGATCTTCGTCGCGCACCGGTCACCGGCCCTTGTGGAGGCTGCTCGGCTGTCTTATCGTCGCGCCCTCCTTCCCGATGATCTCCGTTGGAGGTGCACGTTGGGAAGTGTTGGCGTCGTCGTTGCGCACCACGATCCAGCCGTCGCGGAACGGGTTGCGGAGCTGCTCGAGCGTGCGCCGGATCTGTTCGTTGCCGCGACCTCGGTCGAGCAGGCGCGCGCGGGCAACGTGGTGATCGCCGGCGGCGAGCCACTGCTGACGATGGGGCCGCAGGCGCATCCGGTGGTGGTGCTCGCGGAGGAGCGCGCCGTTCTGGCGGCGCGACGCGCGATCGAGCTTGCGGCGCGCGAGATCGTTGCGTGGCCAAGCGAGGCCGATCGATTGGCGGGAGCGGTGCGCCGAGCGGCGGCTCCGGTCGCGGGATCCGCGCACGGCCGCCTGATCACGGTGATGGGCGCGCGGGGCGGGCTCGGCACCTCGACGATCGCGGCGGCGCTGGCTGCGTCGATGCCCGCAAGCATCGTGCTGGACCTGTCACCGGGCGGCGGTCAACGCGCCTTCTGCGAGGGCGAGCCGGCGCGCACGGTGCAGGATCTGGCGGCGGCGCACGCCGATCCGCCGCCGGAGGCGATCGAGGCGTCGCTGCATCCACACGCAGGGGGGACGCGCTGCCTGCACACACGCCCGTTCGCCGATATGCCGGCTGCACTGCATCTGATCGTGCACGCCGCCCGGGCGCTCGCGCCGACGGTGATCGCCGACCGCGGCGTCCTCGGTGCGTCGTCCGGCCGTGCCGACCGCTGCGTCGTCGTCGTGGGCAACGACGTGATGAGCGTGCGCGCGGCGCTCGCGAACGCGCCGGAGCATGCGACCTACCTCATCCGCCGAGTTCGGCGTGGCGGCGTGCCGGTACGCGACGTTGCTGCGGCACTCGGCGCGCAGGATGTCGTGGTGATTCCGCACGATGCCGGACTCGCGCGCGCCGTCGATCTGGGCACCTTGCCTGCGCGCGGCTCGCGCGCGATGAAGCGCATCCGTCAGCTGGTGGAGTCGCTGGCGTGAGTGCCGCGTTGCAGACCCGGATCCAGGCGCGCCTGCTGGCGGAGGCGCCGGAGGTCGTCGAGGTGGCGTCGCGCTGGGAGCGCCGCGTCCGTGTCCGCGAGACCGTCGCGCGCTTCCTCGCCGAGGAGCGCATCTCGCTGGCGCGCCGGACGAGGTCGCCTCGATCGTGCGCGAACTATCCGACGCGATCTGTGGCCTCGGTCCGCTGGAGCCACTGCTGCATGACCCGTCGGTGACCGAGGTGATGGTCAACGGGGGAGGTGCCGTCTTCATCGAGCGCGCCGGCCGGATCGAGCGAACGCCGGTCGTCTTCAGCGAGGAGCGCGAGGTGCTCCATCTGATCGACCGCATCGTCGCGCCGCTGGGGCTGCGCATCGACGAGAGCTCACCGTGGGTGGACGCGCGTCTTTCGGACGGTTCGAGAGTGCATGCGATCATCCCGCCGCTGGCGGTGCACGGACCGGCGCTGACGATCAGACGGTTCTCGGCGCAGCCGATGACGGTCGAAGACCTGGTGGCGCTCGGCGCGCTTGCCCCAGAGGCCGCCGGGTTCCTGACCGAGGCCGTGCGCTCACGACGGAACCTGATCGTCAGTGGCGGAGCGGGCGCCGGCAAGACGACGTTGCTCGGCGCGCTCGCCGCGCACATCCCCGCCCACGAGCGCGTGATCACGATCGAGGACGCCGCGGAGCTTCGCCTGCAGCGCGAGCACGTCGTCGCGCTCGAGACGCGACCGGCGAACGTGGAGGGACGAGGTCGCGTGACGGTGCGCGACCTCGTCCGCAACGCGCTGCGGATGCGGCCCGACCGGATCATCGTCGGGGAGGTCCGCGGCGCGGAGGTCCTGGACATGCTCCAGGCGATGAACACCGGACACGATGGCTCCGCCTCGACGGCACACGCGAACAGCGCGCGCGATCTGCTGGCGCGCCTGGAGGCGATGGCACTGCAGTCCGAGTCGCCGATGCCGATCGAGGCGGTACGCCGCCAGATCGCCGCCGCGCTCGACGTCGTCGTGCACGTCGAACGCAGCGCCGACGGCGCGCGGCGCGTGACCGATGTCTGCGAGGTCACCGACTCGCTCGAGCTCGTGGCAGTATGACGGCCATCGCGCTCGCCGTATGCCTGGGCGTGTTGGCAGTGATCGCGCGGCGCGCCGTGCTCGCGGCGCGCGTGCGCTCGCTCGGCGGCGTGCGGCTGAAGGTGACCGGCGTACTCGCGCGCGTAAGCCTCGGCCATGCCGTCGGCGGCAGTCTCGCGGGGTTCGTCGCGATGGGGGGAAGCGGGCTCGTGGCCGGCGCGATCGGTGGGGCCGCCTGGGAGCCGCTCGCCCGCGCCCGCCGTGCCCGCGGCCATGCACAGCGCCTCGACGGACAGCTTCCGGAGGTCCTGCGGTCGATCGCCGCGGCTGTGGGCCCCCGGCGCCGCTTGCCCCCGGCCGGGGGGGGGGGCCGGGGTGGAGCCG
>JBKJXT010000440.1:0-13314 GCA_046716205.1 Actinomycetota bacterium | reverse complement strand
GCGATCATCGCTATGAGCGACGGGCTTGGTATCAACGTCGGCGCGGAGGGCATCGAGAGAGCGGAACAGGCCACGACCCTGGTCGAGCTCGGGTGTCACGTAGGGCAGGGGTATCTCTACGCGCCGGCAGTAGAGGCTCCGGCATTGGGCGCGCTGCTGATCGACGGCGCCCCCGGCCTCGTGGCTGGGTCTGCGAGCTGAGCAACGTTTGCGCCGATGAGGCAGCGCTCGCCATCCTCAGGCGACCCGCGCGCGCTGGTGCGACGCGCGATCGAACAGCGCTACACCGCGGCGTCCTAGACGCGGTCCATCAGCCTGCTCTGCGCTGGTACTCGGCGTTCTCCATAGCGTCGGTGAACCGCTTCGGCTGCAGGCGCAGCTGCGTAACCTTCGCCTTCACGCCGGACGCCGCCGCGCCCGTGCGACGACCATGGCGACTAAGCATCCTGCCCACGATCCCTCTGGTGCGGGAGGCGAGTTGGGTCCGGCGAGTGCGACCCATCCGCGGGTCCAGGAAGAACTCCGCGATGATCCCGCCGCCGACCAGCGTCAGCGTCCGGCGAACCGGGTGGGTGTCCTTCAGGTCGGCCTTGCGCACGACGGCGTAGGGGATCCGGCCGATCGTGTTCGTCGTCACCGACTCTTTCATGTTCTTGATATCCACCGGCAACCTCCCTCGGAGTCCGATGAGGGCCGGGTGGCACTGCCGCCGGCCCTCGCGCTGGGCACCCTAGAAGCCTCGCCGCGTCCGGCAGTCGCCAAACATGCGGCTTCCAGACCGTGTCGTCTCCGTGGCCGCGGCAGGACCTACGCCGCGGCCTCGATCTCGTTCGCGTAGAGGTTGAAGACGCGCCCGTCCGAGAGCTTGATCTCGAACACGGCCTTCTCACCCGCGAATCCCGGCGTGATCCATTCGATAACGCCGCCCATCCCGATGATGTCCTCGGGGACGGGCTCGCCCGTCTCGCGCGTCACCTTCACGACGCGGACGGCGTCTCCGACGTACAGATCTCGCTTCTTCGCCATCACACCGAGGCGTCACTTCCGAGCCCCCGCACCTCCTCGTGGTGGTGGTGCTCGTCTTCCATATCAGCGAACGTGACACGTTCGTTGCCGCGCTTGTCACGCAGCCGCTCGATCTCTTCGGCGAAGGGCATCGTGGGGACATTTCCCAGTCGCCGTCTGGTCGAAACGACGATCAGCTCGCGGCACGCCTCGGCGGGTCGAAACCGACCTCGACCTTCTCGCCCGGGATACGTTCCTCGACCTTGGCGTGGCGTTCGAGCGAACGCTCATCGGCTTCGGTCTCGGCTTTGGCCTCGAGTGAACGCGGCCAGAGCTTCAACTTCTTGACCACGTTGATCTCGGCTGCATACAGCGTCAGCTGCGCGCCGAGGTAGAGCCAGGACAACAACCCGAGCACGACCCCGAAGAATCCGTACATCTCACTTGCGCCACGCAGCTGTCGCGACACGTAGTAGCTGCCCACCAGCTGGAGTGCCGTCCACGTCCCGCCGGCGACGGCCGCCCCGATCCAGACGTCGCGCCAGGACACGTCGGCGACCGTCAGCACCTTGAATGCGATCAGGAACAGCGCGAAGTTGACGCCTGCCGACACGACCAAGCTCAGCACTCGCACCGCAGGTGAGACCTCGCCGAGCGCGGTCGAGATGCCCGAGAGGCCCGTCGCGATGATCGCGAACACGCCGAGCACCGCCAGCATGACGACGCCGCGAAGGGCCCGCTTGAGGAAGCTACCACGCGCCTTGATCGGCACGTCCCACACGACATCCATCGCGTTCTGCATCGACTTGATGCCGCCGAGCCCACCCCACAGTGCACCGGCGATCCCGATCGCAAGCACGAGCGCGCCGCCGGAGAGCGCGCCGACGCTCTCCCGGAGCTGGTCGCCGATGATCGGGAACTGAGACAGTGCCGAGGACAGCACGCGATCCTGAAGCGCCTCGTGACCCTTGAGGATGATGCCGAGCACGGTCACGAGGACCAACAGCAGCGGGAAGAGCGCGAAGAAGCCGTAGTAGGCGACGAGCGCCGCCTGCTGTCCGGCGCGATCCTCACCGAACTTCTTGACAACGGCGAAGGGGAATCCGAACCATGCGTGGGTCTTGCCGTACTCATTCAGGCGCGCCTTGAGCACGGGGATCGGGTTATTCATCGGCTTGTTGGAGGGGTACCCCCCGATTGACCTCCGGAAACGGCGCCCCCGGGAGGCTCCGCCGACCACCAGAGTCGAACTTCTGCTCGCGCCGTACAGGAAGACGACCGAGATGTGCAGAAAGGGACAGAACCAACGTCTCGTGTGGAGGCCCCGTGATTCGTCCCAAACTGATCGTGCTCGCCGCGCTCGTGGTGCTTGCTCCGCTCGGCGCCACGGCCGGCACGGGCGCGGATGAGGGCTTCTTCATCGCACGGTTCGGCTCGCACATCACCGACGCCTCGCGCGCAGCGCTGACCTCCACCGGACTCGAGGTGATCGACTACGAGCCGCAGGATTCCTACATCGTGTGGGGCTCGGCCCACCAGGTCGCGCATGCGCGTACGTTGCCCGCGGTCTCCTCGGTTCACCCTATGCCCGTGACCCGCAAGGTCGATCCCGGCGTCCTCGACGACGTGCTGGTCGAAGTCACGATGCGGGGCTCACCGGCGGAGGCGATCATCGGACGCGTGCGGTCGCTGAGAGCCGCGCGCCCGGGCACCGCGCTCTCGACCGCGCGGGTGCAGGTCGCGCCGGGGATGGTGCAGCAGATCGCGCGCCGTGCGGACGTGTTGCACATCGGTCCGGCCGGCCCGGGCGGTGTCGAGGACGAAGCATCGGCGCAGATCTTGGCAGGAAACATCAGCGAAGCGAGGGTTCCGGTTCCGGGATACAAGGCGTGGTTGCAGGGGAAGGGCCTGGATGGCGACGGGATCCGAGTCGCTATCGTGGATACCGGCATCACGCCCCACCACCCCGACTTCGCGGACCGGATCGTCGAGTCCTACACCTATGGCTCCACCACCGATCGATGCGCGTCCGAGTGTGAGTTCCTGCGCGAGCTCGATACGGGCGGACACGGTTCCCACGTCGCGGGCATCGTTGCCGGTGCGCCGCCGGCGACGACCGATATGAAGGACACCGACGGGTTCTCCCTCGGCACGGGTGTCGCGCCCAAGGCGCTGCTCGTTCGGCAGAACGCGGTCGCCGAAGGCGTCGAGTTCCCCCCGTATGACGGATTGCAGGTCCTCAGCGCGGACTCATGGAGCGCGGGCGCGCGGATATGGAACGCGTCGTGGCACACCGGGGGAGGCAACCGTATCGGCTACACCGCCCACGTCCGCACGGTCGACAAGATGGCCCGTGACGCCGACTTCGACGCTCCCGGCTCCGAAGAGTTCCTCCTGGTTTTCTCCGCGGGCAACTCCGGCGCGGCCGGGCCCACCGAGCCGAAGGAAGCGAAGAACATCATCGCGGTGGGATCGGTGCACAGCGGTCGCGGACTGCGGGGCGGGTTCATTCCAACCGAAGCCGTCTCGAGTTTCTCCTCCCGCGGCCCGACGAAGGATGGTCGGATCTTCCCGACGATCGTGGCGCCGGGCGATTCGATCATGTCGGCCCGCGCGCCGGAGAGCACCCTGGCCTGCATACCCGCAGCAACCGGGGCGGGGCTGTACTACATGTGCGATGGGACGTCGATGGCTGCGCCACACGTCGCGGGCGCGGCTGCGTTGCTGCACCAGTGGTGGCGTCGGGAGACCGGGTCCCTGCCGTCGCCGGTATTGAGCAAGGCTCTGTTCGTCAACACCGCGCAGGATATGGGATCGAAGAACATCCCCAACAGCAACGAGGGATGGGGGCGCGTGAACCTCAACGCGCTGTTCAGTGCCGTGCCGGGGTTGGTCGAAGACCAAACGACGGTACTGGGCGAGCCCGGTGAGCAGGCCGTGCGCACGGTGGAGGTCACCGATGCGACGCGGCCGCTGAAGGTGACGCTCGCATGGGCGGACGCTCCGGCGGCGGAGGGCGCGGAACTCGCACTCGTCAACGACCTGGACCTGGTCGTGGAGCGCCTCGACGGTCTTGGCGCCGTCGTGCAGACCTGGCTCGGCAACTCATTCTCCCGAGGGGCCAGCGTCGAGGACGGGACCGCGGACCGAAAGAACAATCTCGAGAACGTCTACGTGGTGGCGCCGGAGCCGGGCACCTACCGGATCACCGTGCGCGCCGAGAACGTCCCGGGCGACGGCATCCCGCACAACACCGACGAAACCGACCAGGACTTCGTGCTGATTGCCCGTACGTAACAACTATGGATCAGGATCCGGCCGCGGATGTAGGCAGGATCACGCCCCGAAGCACGCTGTGTCGGGGCGCACCTGGGTAACCCACTCGACGCCGCGCACCATGTGCTGACGGAAGTCGGGACGGTCCCACGCGAACCCGTTGTGCCCGAACAGCGTGTAGAAGACGCGTCCGGTGCTGCGGAACGTCTTGGTCCACGCCACCGGCTGCAGGTGCTCGTACTTCCCGCCGAAGGCAGGCACGGGCGAACCTAGCGCGACCCACGGATACACCGTCGTCTCATCGAGTGAGAGCAGGACGTTGATGTCCTGGACGCCGCGGGGACTCTCGCGGAACTTGTAGTACTCGTCGGCGAAGCGGAACGACTCCATCGAGTGCCACGGTTCGGTGACCTGCGACTCGTGGTCCTCGACGACGACCCTGGCCTCACCCACGGGCTGGACGTAGCCGATGTGCGGATGCGACTGGTACGCAGCGCCGATCAGCTCGAGCCAGAGCGGCCAACCGGTGTGATTCGCATCGGCGGAGGCATGCGTGGCGATCGTGCCGCCGCCGCACAGCAGCCACGCCTCGAAGAGCGCCTTCTGATCGGCGCTCCACGGGAACACCCCGGTCGTGTTGTTGAAATACACGGCGTCGATCGCGGCGAGCTTGTCGGGCCGCAGGAACGACGGGTCGTTGGTGAACTCGACGGTGAACGAGCCCGTCTGGTTCGCGATGTCGGCGATCTCGAGGCTGCCCTGGACGATCGAGGTGTGCTCCCAGCCGGAGGCGAGTTCGTAGACGAGCACGTGGGGGATCGCGCGATCGACCGCGGGCGGCGCGCCGCCGTCGCAGGTGGTCACGCCTCCGGCTGGCGCGCTGGCGGTCGCGGCGAGTGAGCCGACATGGAGGTTCAGCCAGTCGAAGCCGGGCGCGCTTCGGATCTGCAGCAGATCGGCCTGGGCGCGCACGAATCCTCCGTCGGCGGTGGCGATGATGTCGTGCGTCGTGCCGAGCCGCACCTCGAGCATGTGATCGATCACGCGGTACGAGCGGTCGTTGGGCGCGAGGTCGATGCTTCGATCCTTGGCGTCGAGACGTCCGATGGAGTCCCCGGTCTCGAGGTCGATCACGTCGACGACGGGCAGGGTATAGGAGACCGACGAACCTCCGGGCCGTCCCGTCGCGGTTACCTCGAGCCGCGGCGCGCCGACGACGCGCAGCTCGTAGGCGTCGAGGATCCGCACGCCGGCGACATTGGTCTCGGCGATCGCGCGGACGGCGAGTCCCGGCGCGCCCGTGACCGGTGTCAGCATGACCGTCGAGCGGGACGAGACGATGCCGGGCTCCAGCGAGACGACATCTGCAACGCCGGGGCCGGCGACCGAAGACGTCGCGTCGGACAAGACCCGCGCGCCGTTCGCATCCGCCGGTGGGCAGACGCCGCCGGCGAGGTCCACTGCTCTGGCGTGCGCCTGTGCAGCCCCGCCCGTCGGTGCGTCCTGACGCCGCGCAGCCGCGTTATCGCTCTGCTTGGCGGCCTGCTCTGCGGTGATGCCCTGGGAGTACTGCGAGCCGGCGGCGTTGAAGCCAGCGCTGGTCGCCCACGCACGGCTGACGGCGCCACCGAACGGGCGGAGCCCCACGGTGCTGACGTCCGACGACGACGGGCCGACCGTTGCAGCGATCGGGAACAGCGCGTAGCGCGGATCGAAGCGCATCAGGGACGCGCGCGAGGACGCGGAGATGTGCTGCGTCGGAGTCGCACCGGCGCGCGATGCCACGGGCGCGCCGAAGCTCGTCGCCAGCACCGTGATCCCCACGCCGAGGCGCGTGAGCACAGAGCGTCGCATCGTCATGCCCCCAGCCGGTAGGCGAGCAGCCGTCCGTCGCAGTTCGCGAAGACGGTGTTCTGTGCGATCGCGATGCCGCCGGCGAGCGGCAGACACCAGCCTGCGAGGTCCGCGTGCATCGAGCGGGCGAGCAGCGGCGTGCCCGTCGCGGCGTCGTAGGCGAGCAGCATGCCGTGGTTGCCGATGACGTAGACGACTCCGTTCGCCGTGGAAACCGGGTGATATTCGGCACCGTCGCCGACCGGCGCGACCCACAGCGTGCGACCCGTATCGACGCTCAGCGCATACAGGATCCCGGGGTTCGCGATGACGAAGACGCGCGTGCCGTCGTTCGCCGGGCTGTCTGAGTTCCCAGCCGTGCCCGGCGGTATCGTCGTTAACAGCGATGTCCACGCGAGCTGCATCGTGTCCGCGTAGGCGGCGTGGAACACACCCGACTTCTGCAGGTCCCCGACGATCAGATCGCCGAAGCGGTTGCGGAACAGCGTTGGCGATGCGCCGAAGTCGATGTCGAGCTGCGCGCACGTGACGCTGAAGTTGCAGCACGGGTGGTAGCCGATCTCATCGCCGAACTCATCGCACAGCGGCTGGCGATCGAGCCCCGAGACGTACTGGTCGACGTTGCCCTTGTAGGCGTCGACGACGCGGCCGAAGGTCGGGCGCGACCGGTCGACGTCGATCTTGATCAGCGAGTTGTCGAGACGGTGCTCGAGCTTCTTGCTGTACGGGTTGGCCGTTCCGTTGAACGCGTACCCCGAAGCCTCATCGATGACGGGCGTGGCCCACTGGCCGCCGCCGGCGTAGCCGACGTCGAGGTCGCGCTCGGGGATCGTCGTCTGCTTGTGTAACGTCGCGCCGGTTGCGGCGTCCAGCACCGCGTATCCCGGACGTGCATCCGGGATGCCGTCACCGCCGTTGGTGACAACCAGCTGCTTGTCGCCGAACACGACGGCGCCCGCGACGGCGGTCGTCGGACGGCCGAACGAGATCGGTTCGCTCTGGTAGATCAGCGCACCGGTGTCGGCATCCAGGGCGACGCCGATCGGGGCGGTGCCCGGTGCTTGCGACCCGTCGCCCTCCGAGACGTTCGCGTACACGCGGCCGTTGTGGACGGCGACGGCGAACGTCGCGGTCTTGGTCGGGTAGCTCGGCGCGGAGCGTGCGCGCCAGACGAGCTCACCGGTGGAGACCTTCAGGGCGATGATGAAGCCGCTGGAGGATGCGAAGTAGACGCAGCCTCCGGCGACGACCACGGTGGAGTTGCCGGTCTGGATCTGTCCCTGGGGAGTGACCCATGCCGGCTCCAACGAGCGGACGTTGGCCGGGCTGATCAGGTGCTCGCCGGGCTGGCTGCGAGTCCCGGCGAGGTCCTGGCCGTAGCGGCGCCATTCGCCGCCGGGCCCGGCCGGGTCGGTGCAGCGAAACTCCGCGGCGGCGGGTGTGGTCAGCAGGACGGCGGCCGCGAGGGCACAGATGGCGATAACAGCACGGGATCGCACGATGGAACGCTCCTTCTCGTGTGGGTTCCCCTGTTTGTTCGCCGCCCCGGACGCGGTTTCCTACCGCCCTCTCCGCAGCTTCCCAAGATGAGCCGCACCTTGTTGTTTCCCTGAGCGAACGCGAACGGCGAGGACGGCAACACCTTGCTATCTGATAAGATAGCGAGTCATGAGCGACGCCTGGGCTCTCGTGCGCGAGATCCGCCGCCGTGCGCGTATGACCCAGCGAGAACTCGCTGCTGCGGCACGCACGACGCCGGCCACGGTTGCGCGCATCGAGAAGGGACGTATGGAGCCGACCGTTGCGCTTCTTGCACGGATCGCACGGGCGGGAGGCTTCGAGCTGGGTCTGGTTCTGCGCGCGCCGGATCCCGACGAGCGGTCTGCGCGCCTGCGTGCGCGCAAGCTGACCGACGAGCAGCGGCTCCGCCAGAACGACCGCTTGTCTCGACTGCGGGTAGGCCGTGCCTGACGGCTGGACCAGCGAGGTTCGTGCGCTGGACACCGCTCGCATCCTGCGAGTGATGCAGCATCACGGCGTCAAGGTCATCGTGGTCGGCGGCATCGCAGCCGTCCTGCACCGGTGGAGCGGATCCACCTTCGACCTCGACCTGGTGCCCCAACGCACGACCGCGAATCTGAACCGACTTGGTCTCGCGTTGCAGGTGCTGACGGCCGAGGTGTGGGCTGACCCAGCTCGGCAGGACCTGTCTCCGATGGGCAAACCTCCGGAGGCCGACGACTTCGGATACACGGCTGAGGGCTTGCGCCGGCACGAGGTGTGGCACTTGATGTCCTCCGCGGGTCCGATCGATATCGCATCCTCGATAGAAGGCGTCGGCGGTTATGAGGCCCTGCGCGTGGATGCGGAGGAACGTCGCGTATTCGATGTCGACGTGGTGGTCGCTTCGCTTCAGGACATCATCGCGTCCAAGAGAGCGGCCGCGCGCCCGAAGGATCTCCGAGCGCTCCCGGAGTTGGAGGATCTCCTCTCAGAGCAGCAGTAGCCCGACCTTCATTTCGAGGAGAGCGTGCAGCCAGTCGCGATAGGGTTCGAACGTGCGACCTGCTGCCATCGTCTTCGATCTCTGGTACACGCTCATCGGCCCCGAGGATTTCCGTCCGGTCGGTTACGGCAGCACCAGCGCGATCGTCACGGAGCTGGGCCTCGACCGCGATCACTTCGTATCGTTCTGGAGCGAGTGCCTCGACGTTCGACAGCGGACCCCACGGCGGCTGCGGGAATACATCGTCGACTACATGACTGAGATCGATCGGACGATGACCGACGATGAGCTCGAACGCTTCGACGCCGTCTGGGGGTATCACGACCAAGCCCTCGCCAACCCTCGCGCCGACGTCGTCGCCGCCCTGCGGTCACTCGCGCACGAGGGTTACCGGATCGGTGTTCTGTCCAATGCCCACGAGCGTGAGATGCGTACCTGGCGAACGTCACCACTGGCCGAGCTCGTGGACGCTGTGTGTCTGTCGTTTGACATCGGCTGCATGAAGCCGGAACCGGAGGCGTTCGAGCGAGTCCTGAGCGAGCTCGGCGTCGCAGCCTCGGATGCGGTGTTCGTTGGAGACGGAGCATCCGGAGAGCTCGAGGGCGCCCGGCGGGCGGGATTCTCGAAAGCGATATTCATGCGAGGGCTGATCGCGGAGTACGGCGTGGCGCCGGAGACGCTCGAAGCGCTGGCCGCGCAGGCTGACGCGACCATAGACGCGATCGGGGAGTTGGGCAGGCTCATAAGCGAATCCTTGAGCTAGCGCCCGATGATCCAGTCGTGCGCGCTCAGGGTTGGCTCGGTGGAATGGTGTCCCCAACGGGATTCGAACCCGTGTCACCACCTTGAAAGGGTGGGATCCTAGGCCACTGGACGATGGGGACCTGGCGAGAAGGATACCGGCTCCCGAACGCCCGAGAGATGTGTTCCGCGCTACGGGTTGGCCTGTAGGAAGTTGACGGTAGCGACCGGCGACCGGTTGCCGGCGCGGTCGATCGCGACTGCCTCGACCATGTAGTAGCCGGGCATCATGGCCGGTACGTCGCGCCACGTGACCGACGTCGCGATGCAGCCCGAGCACGACGCGTCGCGCGTCCCTCGATCGGCTCCCGTGGTGAACTCGTAATGGAGCTCGATGCGCGTCACGCCCGACAGTGAGTCGGTCGCGGTTCCGCTTATCTCACCGCGGTCGTCGAGGATGAACACGGCGTTGTTCGGCGTGGCGATCGTGAGCGTCGGCGCCGTGGTGTCGACGGTGAACCTTCGCGCTGGCGACGGCGGTCCGACGTTGTTCGCAGCGTCCTTCGCCTTCGCCGTGTAGGCGTGCGCGCCTTGGGCGACGCCCGACACGCTCGTGTTCCAGACCCCCGACGCGTTGGCGGTCGTCGTGCGGCGTGCGGTCGTTCCCTCGTAGATCGTGACGGTCGCGCCGGGCTCAGCGGTGCCGGCCACGGTCACGGTAGAAGAGTTGAGGTAGGCCGCTTCGGTCGGTGTCGTGATCGTCGGCGCGCCCGGTGCCGTCAGATCCACCGTGAAGGCGCGCGTGGCCGCTTCGCTCTCACGCCCGATCGCATCGATGGCGGTCGCGCTGATCGTGTGCGTTGCTTCACTGAACGTGAGGGTAGTCGTCCACTTGCCGCTCACCAGCGGCAGCGCCGAGGCGATCACCGCGCCGTTCTCGCGAAGCGTCACCGTGGTGCCGGCCTCTGCGGAGCCCTCCAGCAGAACGGACTGGTTGTTCGTGCGCGCATTGCTCGCGGGCTTCGTCCACACGGGCTTCGCTGGGGGAAGGTCGACCGTGAACGTGACGGCGGCGGAATACGGACCCCAGGAGCCGCCCGCGTCCAAGGCGCGCGCTCTGATCGTGTGCGAACCGTCGCCCAGCGCAAGCTCCGCGTCCCACAGACCGGACGGATCCGGGATACCGAGCCCGATCTCGGTGGTGCCAAGGTAGACATGGACGAACACCTCCGGGTCTGACATGCCGAGCGCGATCACGGGCGGGGACAGGACGGTGTCACCGGCGTGTGGCGACAGGATCTCGGGTGCCGCGGGCGTGGCCCACGCGGCGGTCCCCATCGCGGCGAGTCCGAAGGTGAGGGCGAGAACGGTGCTGCAACGGACGAGCTTCATGTGTCCTCCTGTCCGACTTTCAACGACCGAAGCGAGAGCTTGGCAACGCGGCAAACATCCGACATCCGACTCAGATCAGGGCGAAAGAACTACCCATCCACCCTGGGTACTCGAAGAGCCGGAGGGCCTGCGCCTTTAGACTCGGGATCCGGTCATGCGGAACCTTCTCCCGTCTCGCCGAAGTGCGCTCCGGTTCGCCGCGCTCCTTGCGCTAGCGTTCTCCGCCGCTCGCATCATCACGCCGGCGACTTTCCCTATCGCGGCCGGCGAGCTGACGGCCCGGATGACGCCGGCACTTCCCGGCGGCAAGGTGACCCTTCACCTCGGGCCGTTCGGCGAGCTGTCCTGGAACATGCACGACGGGCCCGTGAACATCGAGGCGAGCTTCCTCGTCGGCCAGGATGTCAGCGCGGCGCCGACGCTCGCCGCGATCGAGAACATCTACGGCGAGTTCGCGCTCCGCAAGCTCGGCTGGCTGATCTTCGCGGGCGCCTTGCTCGGTGGCCTCGTGGTGCATGGATCGCGTCGTCGCACGGCGCGGGCGGCTGTGATCGGGGCACTGTCGTCGGTTCTCGTGGCTGCGGTGCTCGGCGGCGTCAGCTTCCTCACCTTCGACGACCGCGCACTCGCCAACGTGCGCTATCGCGGCCCGATCGAAGACGCCCCGCGCATGCTCGCGCTGATCAAGGAGGTGCAGCGCGGCTGGGAGGGTGTGAAGCGCAACATCGACGATCTCGTCGCAGGCTTGGAGCGCATCCACTCGCAGATCGTGGCGCCTCCTGCGCCCCTCGCGGAAGGCGACACCGTGCGGGTCTTGGTCACCTCCGACCTGCACAACAACCCGCTCGGCCTCGTCATCGCAAAGGAACTGGTGCAGCGCTTCGACGCCGAAGGTGTCCTCGATGCCGGCGACTTCACCGATCGAGGCACCCAGGGCGAGGGCGAGCTGTTCGCCGAGTTCGCGAACCTCGGCGTGCCCTACGTGATCGTGGCAGGTAATCACGAAGACGTCGATGCGCTCGCGCGCGCCAAGCGTGTTCCGGGAGTGACCATCCTCGAGTCGAGGACCACCGACACCGCAGAGCTCGCCGGTCTCGTGGTTCTGGGTGACAGCGATCCCAACGCGTACTTCGTTGACTCCGATCCTCGCAACCAGCGTGCGCTCGAAGAGATCCCGCCGTTGTGCGAGCGGCTCGCCAACAGGTCGCAGACGCTGCGGCCGAGCATCGTCCTGGTCCACAACCCCGCATTGGGCGAGTGCGCGGCCGCGCGCGCCGAGGAGGAGTTGATGCCGCTTGTCTACGTGACCGGGCACATGCACCAGCCCTCCTACGAGGTTCGCGGCACGGTGGTGTCGGTGTCGCCCGGTACCAGCGGCGCGAACGGGATCAAGACGGCGCGCCCGGCGCCATACGGGTTCGCGTTGCTGGAGTTCGACCGTCCGACGAAGCAGATCCGCTCGGTGTGTCTGTTCGCCTTCGAGACGCCGACGACACTGCGAGAGACTGAGTGCCATCTACGACCGGCTGACCCGCCGAAGGGATAGCGCCGGCGTGGGCGACGGGGGTAGGTCAGCGGATCTCGACCATGCGCGCTGCTTCGCCGCCTATCGACACCGCATCGGCGTCGGCGCGCACGACCGCCAGCGCGACGACACCGTGGTCGTCGCCTGCAACGCTGGTGATGCGACCGGCGTCGTCGTCGAGCGAGCCGCCCGCAGCGACATCCGACGACGGGTCGAGGTGGAGCACGACCATCCTGCGCCGCAGTTGGCCGAGGTTGCGCACGCGCGCCACGGTTTCCTGCCCCGGGTAGCACCCCTTCGTGAACGAGACGGCGCGGTCGACCAGCGGGGTCTCATTGACGAGCGAGTCCGTCGTGACGTCCTTCCCGAAGGACGGAACGCCGGCATCCAGGCGCGCGAGCTCCCACTCGTCTCGCGTCGCTGAGGGTGCGGACGTTTCCACCGACTCGCGAGCGAGGATGTCGAAGCCGACACCATGTTCTTGTACGGGATCAGACTCACCAGTGAGCCTTATCCCGTATGAAAAGCCACCTTCGGCAATGACGATCACGCCGTCGTGTGATGACACGCCGTCGGTCGGGGGCAGCGGCGCGATCGCATCAGCGGCCGCAGGGCCCCGCACAGCGGTCATAGTCCAGTCTTCGATCGTGATCTCGCATCCGGACAACCCCGCGATCCGCGCCATCCGCTCGAGCCCGTCGCGCGCCGACGGTTCCGCATCGACGAAGACCGCGCCGTCGGGCGTCACAAAGACCCGCATCGGCGCGAGCACACGTCCCTTGTCGTCGAGGTAGCAGGCGGGCGCGCTGCGCCCGGGCGCCAGCGTTGCGACGTCCTGGGTGGTGACCGCGTGCAGGAACTCGAGCGCGCGCTCCCCCTCGACGCGGGCGACGAGACGCGGCAGCGAGATGCTCGCCACCTGATCGATGAACGCGCGGGACATGTGCATCACAGTAGCCGGGGGAATGGAAACGGGGCGCGCAGGCCCCGTTCCCTGCGCGCCCCGTTCGTTACA
>JBKJXT010000439.1:0-6261 GCA_046716205.1 Actinomycetota bacterium | reverse complement strand
GAGGGCCGCGAAGGGGCGGGACGCCCGCTCCAGTCGCCACCGCTCTGCCTCCACCTCCGCTTCGGCCAGCGCGTTGGTGGCCGCCGCCCCCGCTGCCTCGAGGGCTGGGGCGCGCCAGGCGCTCATCGCGGCACGAGCCATGGCGAGGCCCCCGCCGAACCCCGCGAGGGCTTCCGCCAGCGGGGTGCCGTCGTCCCGCGGGGTCGGCACGGCCGACAGCAGCGCGCGCTGGGCTCGGTCCACGGCGGCGGCGGCCGCGCCGAAGGGTTCCAGCGCCGCGGTCAGGGCGGGGTCGCGGGCAGCGCGCCGGAACAGCGGCATGGTCGGGGAGAGTAGCGGGTAGCCTGCGCGCGGTGACCCTGCTCGAGCTCGCGATCGAGGTGGCCCGCGAAGCCGGCGCGCTGCTGCTACCCCGCTTCGCCGCGCCGGGATCCGGCGTCGCCACGAAGTCCTCGGCGACCGACATGGTGAGCGACGCCGATCATGCCTCGGAGGCCCTCATCGTGGCGCGGCTGCGCGCGGCGCGTCCCGAGGACGCGATCCTCGGCGAGGAGACCGGCGAGCGATCGGGAACCAGCGGGCTTCGGTGGGTCGTCGACCCGCTCGCCGGGACGACGAACTTCCTCTTCGGCATCCCGCACTGGGCGGTGTCTATCGCATGTGAAGACGCCGATGGTGTGGCGGTGGGTGTGATCTACGACGCGGTTCGCGACGAGTGCTTCGCTGCGGCCCGCGACGCGGGCGCGACGTGCAACGGGCGCGCGATCAGCGTGACGGCGACCGGCTCGCTCGCTCAGGCGTTGATCACGACAGGATTCGGCTACCGGCCCGCAGAGCGTCGCGCCGCTGCCGAGATGCTGCCACTGGTGCTGCCCAACGTGCGGGACATCCGCCGCGCTGGTGCGGCGTCGCTCGACATCGCGTGGGTCGCGGCGGGGCGCGTCGACGGGTACTACGAGACGCCGATGCAATGGTGGGACGTCGCGGCGGGCTCGCTGCTGGTCGCCGAAGCGGGCGGCGTGTTCGGGACGGTGCCCTCGCTGACGGGAGAAGGCATCGGCTACGTCGCGGCCAACCGGACGCTGTATCCGGCGCTGCGCTCACTCGTGGAGAGCGCGTTGTCGGCGCGCGCGTAAGATTGCGCGCCATGGACGCGGACATAACGAAAGCTCAGGCATACATCGACAAGCTCGGGATCGTCTTCGAAGAGGTGACGCCCGAACGCGCGGTCGCAACGATGCCGGTGGAAGGCAACACGCAACCCGATGGGATCTTGCACGGGGGAGCGACCTGCTCGCTGGTCGAGACGCTGGCGTCGATGGGCGCTGCGATGATCGCAGGGTGGCCGGCGAACATCGTCGTCGGCCAGCAGCAGATGTGCACGTTCATCCGACCGGCGACCGGCGGCCTTGTTCGCGGGGTTGGCACCCCGCATCACGTCGGGCGTACCTCGCAGGTCTGGGACGTGGACGTCACCTCGGTGGATACCGGCAAGCGGATCGCCTCGGGGCGCGTGATCCTCGCGGTACGCCCGCGTCCGGCTTGATTCGGAGCCTCCGACTGCGGCGGGGTAGGCTTGCCCGCGAGATGACGACCTGCGAGGTGGGATGATGAACGTTCTCGAGAAGACCGCATCTGAGCTCGTCGCGCCGGGACGAGGGATCCTGGCCGCCGACGAATCGAGCGGCACGATCAAGAAGCGCTTCGACGTGATCGGCGTCGAGTCCACCGAGGAGACCAGGCGCGCCTACCGCGACATGCTCTTCACCACGCCCGGCGCGGAGGAGTTCATCTCCGGGGTCATCCTCTACGACGAGACGATCCGCCAGTCGGCGAGCGACGGCACGCCGTTCCCCACGCTGCTGGCGTCGAAGGGGATCGCGCCGGGCATCAAGGTCGACCTCGGGGCGAAGCCGCTCGCGGGCGCGCCGGACGAGACGATCACCGAGGGGCTCGACGGGTTGCGGGAGCGCCTGGCGGAGTACAGGCAGCTTGGCGCGCGCTTCGCGAAGTGGCGCGCCGTGATCGACATCGCCGGCGACGAGATCCCGAGTGCCTACGCGATCGACACGAACGCGCACGCGCTCGCGCGCTACGCCGCGCTGTGCGTCGAGGCGGAGATCGTGCCGATCGTCGAGCCCGAAGTGCTGATGGACGGTGATCACTCGATCGACCGCTGCCTCCAGGTGACGTCTGCGACGCTGACCGCGCTGTTCGCAGAGCTGGCGGCCCAGCGGGTGCGCCTGCAGGAGATCTTGTTGAAGCCGAACATGGTCATCAGTGGCAAGAAGTGCGCGACGCAGGCCTCCCACGAGGAGGTCGCGCGGCGGACCGTGGAATGCTTCCGCGCCGTCGTGCCGGCGGAGGTGCCGGGGATCGTGTTCCTGTCGGGCGGTCAATCAGACGAGGACGCGACGGCCAACCTCAACGAGATGAACAAGCTGGGGCCGCACCCGTGGGAGCTGTCGTTCAGCTACGGGCGCGCGCTCCAGGCTCCCGCGCAGAAAGCGTGGAAGGGCGAGAAGTCGAACGTCGAGGCCGGACAACGGGCCTACTACCACCGGGCGAAGTGCAACGGTGCCGCTCGCTCCGGCAGCTACACGCCGGAGATGGAAGCAGAGGGGAAGTAGATGTCGGTCATCAAAACAATCGACCTCGTAGGCGTGTCCAGCGAGTCGTGGCGCGACGCGGCGCAAGCGGCGCTACAAGAGGCGTCCAAGACGCTGCGCGGCATCGAAGGGATGCAGGTGCTGGAGACGTCGGCGGTGGTAGACGGCGACAAGATCAAGGAGTACCAGACGCACGTGCGGATCCGGTTCCGCATCGACCGCTAACGCGCACGCCCGCGCCCGCCTGATCCCGGCGCGCCGTCGTTCTCGGTTGTCCTGTGCATCCATGTGATGCACGACACAGCCGAGAATGGTCGGGCGTGACCGCTGAACGCCGAAGCGGGCCCCCGAAGGAGCCCGCTGCCGGATCGTTGCTGTGTTAAGCCGACTTGCGATCGCGATCGACCCTGTCGAACAGACCCTTCATCTTCTGCTCGATGTTCTCCATCGTGTCGCCGGTCTTCTCCTTGATCTTTCCGACGACTTGATCCCACTTGCCCTCGGTCTTGTCGAGGTCGTCGTCGGTCAGGTCGCCCCACGCTTCGCGGATGCGGCCCTTCATGTCATCCCACTTACCTTCAGCCTTTAGATCCATCGTTATACCTCCACCGTTGCTAGTGACGGGCGTGGCCGCGGTAGCTGAATGCGCTCGCGACCAATAGAACCAGCCCGATGATCACCAACCACTTCAATCCCTCGGCGAACAAACCGAAGCCACCGAAGACCAGCGCTAGAACAAGCAGCAAGAGCACGAGTCCCATGATCCACCTCCCTGTGTTAATGGGTATCCCCGTGTTGCGAGGTGGCGAAACTTGCGCGACGGCATCAAGCGTCCGTTTCCACCCGTGGTGTCCGAGGAAAAGTACGAGCAGCGCGCGAGGACGCGCGCGCGAGGTCGGCGCTGCGCCGCGAGCCGGGCGCGCCTGCGCTGGCGCGCGCGGTGCGTTACTTGCGTTTGTGCGGCTTCGGGTCCAGGTCTTTCAACCCGTTCCATGCCAGGTTCACCAGGTGTGCTGCGACGACCTTGCGCGGCGGCTTGCCTTCGTCCAGCCACCACTGTCCCGTCAGCGCAACCATCCCCACCAGCGCGCGCGCCATCAGCGGCGCGATCTGGGTGTCGTAGCCACGTTTCTTGAACTCGCGCGCCAGCAGATGCTGCACGTTCGCCGCGATGTCGCCGATGACGCTCGGCAGCGAGCCAGCCTCCGCGCCGATCGGCGCGTCGCGAACAAGCATCCGGAACCCGTCCTGCTCGTCCTAGATGTAGGAGAGGAACGCGTCGGCTGCCTGCTCCAGCGCCATGCGCGGGTGGTCGGCCTCCAGCGCGACGGTGATCCGGCCGATCAGTGACTGGACCTCGCGGTCCACGATGACGGCGTAGAGGCCTTCTTTCCCGCCGAAATGCTCGTACACGACGGGTTTGGAGACCTTGGCGCGGTCGGCGATATCCTCGACCGTCGTGGCTTCGTATCCACGTTCCGCGAACACCGCCCGACCGATCTGGATGAGCTGGGCACGACGTTCCTGCCCCGTCATCCGCACACGCGCGGCGCGCTGTTCGTCCAGCGCGACCACTCGCCGATCCGTCATCGGATCCTGCGCGACTCCATCTGCTTACGCGTGGGAACCTTCACCCCGCGCACGAGCTTCAAGGCCTTCAACGACCAGATGACGTACCAGCCCGGATCGACCTGCCACGCGTGGAGACCCAGGCGCGCCGACCACGGGAACGCGTGGTGGTTGTTGTGCCAGCTCTCGCCGAAGCTCAGCGCGCCCAGCGGCCAGACGTTCTTGCTCTCGTCGCGCGCCTGGTAGGCCTCTTTGCCGTAGAAGTGGCAGATCGAGTTGATGCTCCACGTGACGTGGTGCAGCAGGAAGATGCGAACCAGCGAACCCCAGATGAATCCGCTGACCGCGCCGGTGAACGAGCCGGTCAGCAGCCCGCCGAGGACCGCCGGCGCGAGGAACGTCGTCACCGTGAGCCACGGGAACGCGCGATCGACGCGCGCCATGACGGGGTCGCTGACCATGTCGGGCGCCCACTCTTTGTTGTCACTCTTCTCGTTGTCGAACAGCCACCCGACGTGGGAGTACCACAGGCCGCTCAGCACGCCGCGCACCCCCGGCGCGGTCGCGAGATGCGGTGAATGCGGATCGCCGAACTGGTCGGCGTAGGCGTGGTGGCGACGGTGGGTCGCGACCCACGAGATGACCGAGCCCTCCACCGCCATCGAACCTGCGACAGCGATGACGGCGCGGACGGACTTGGCCGCGGTGAAGCTGCGGTGCGTGAACAGCCGGTGGTAGCCGACCGTGATGCCTATGCCTGTGAAGGCATAGAAGCCGAAGAAGAGTGCGAAGTCGATGCCGGTGATGCCGCGGCCCCACAGCGCGATGATCGCTGCGGCGACGCCGGCGAGCGGCACGACCGTGAACAACAGCGTGATCCGTCGTTGCAAGCGGAGATCCGATTCGGTGAGTCGGACGATGCCGCGGATGTCCTGCGGCGCGGGTGCTGGCTGAGAAGCGGGAGGTGCGATGGCCAAGACGGCCTCCTTCTCGGAATAACCTACGGTAGCGTAAGGTACGTGAGCGTAGGTTCGCCGTCAATCCTAGGAAGGGTCACACGACCGAAACCCATGCCCGAATCGTCACGGTTGCGCCCCGAACGTCCCCGGGCGTTGGGGTTATACTGCGCCCGCGGCGCGTTAGCGCCTCCCGAAGTCGCGAGCCCATGGATTGACTGCTGCGTTCCGACTGGCCCGAACGCCCGGGCCACCGCGCCCGGGCTGTCCCTCCGTAGCCAGAACCCACCATCGTCGACAACTGTGAGTTGAGTCATGCCTGCAACCGTTCTCGTAGGAACCCAATGGGGAGATGAAGGCAAGGGGCGCGCGGTCGACGTGCTGGCGCGCGATGCCGACATGGTCGTGCGATGTCAGGGCGGCGCCAACGCCGGCCACACCGTGATCGCCGGAGGGACGGTGCTGAAACTGCGCCTCATCCCTTCATCGATCCTGCACGAAGGCTGCACGCCGGCGATCGCCGACGGCGTCGTGGTCGATCTGCAGGTGCTCCTGGAGGAGATCGACACCCTCGCGGCGCAAGGCATCTCTTGCGAGCGCCTCATGGTCAGCGGCAACGCTCACGTCGTCATGCCCTACCACCGCGTGCTCGACCGTGTGACCGAGCGTCACCTCGGGCGCGCGCAGCTCGGCACGACCAAGAAGGGCATCGGACCGGCCTACGCGGACAAGGCCGCACGCATCGGTCTGCGCGTGCAGGACCTCACCGACATGAAGATCTTCGAGCAGAAGCTCGCGATCAACCTGCGTGAGAAGAACGCCGTGTTGGCGAAGGTCTACAACCAACTCCCGCTCGAGCCCAAGAAGATCATGGACGAGTACCGCGCCTACGCCGAGCGGCTCGCTCCACACATCGCAGATACCGGCCTCGCCGTCGATCGTGCGCTGCGCGCCGGGCGGAACGTGTTGTTCGAAGGCGCGCAAGGCACGCTGTTGGACGTGGACAGCGGCACCTACCCGTTCGTCACGTCCTCCAAGACGACCGCGCCGGGCATCATCGGCGGCGCCGGGATCGGTCCGCTGGCGGTGTCGCGCGTCGTCGGCGCGACGAAGGCCTACTGCACGCG
>JBKJXT010000438.1:0-7283 GCA_046716205.1 Actinomycetota bacterium | reverse complement strand
GCTGAAGCCCGATCGATTCCACGACATGAGCCGGATCGAAGCCCTGCCCTTTGTCCGCAATCTCGAACGCGAGCTGCCCGTTCACCGCTGATAGCTCGACTGCAACTTCAGCGCCAGGGGCATACTTCGATGAGTTCAGCAGGGCCTCGGCGACGCAGAAATAAACGGCTGCTTCGACGTGCTCGTCGAAGCGAACAGACTCGACGTCCGGGCCCATCCGAACAGAAGCATTCTTGTGTTTGCGCGCTTGCGCATCAACTGCGGGGCCTAGACCCCGATCGGCAAGCACTCGAGGAAACTGACCACGACCCAACTCACGCAAGCTTTCGAGCGCTTCGGTGGCAAGCCTCTTGACTTCGTCGAGCAGGGCACTCGCTTGCAGCGGATCAGATGTCACCTTCTCGTGGGCCTGCTCCAAACTGGCGTCGACCGTAAGCAAGCCTCGCTCGACGTCCACCGAAATCTCGCGGCCCAGGCGGCGACGCTCGGTAACGCGCGCGCTCACGATGCGCGATCTCGACGCGGCGAGTTCGTCAGCCTGCTCACGGAGTTCGCTGAGGCGCGCGTCCAATTCTGCCGCAAGTCGCAGATTCGACATCGCGACGCTA
This sequence comes from Actinomycetota bacterium, assembly GCA_046716205.1. Taxonomy (GTDB): domain Bacteria; phylum Actinomycetota; class AC-67; order AC-67; family AC-67; genus JBKJXT01. Next base: position 6,675 of record JBKJXT010000438.1, on the reverse strand, counting down.
GCCTGGGACACCAGTCCTTGAAGGAGCGCATCGTCTTCCTTCGTCATCCGGTCCCGCTTCTCGATCGCGATCTCTCCGACGCGCTCGCCTGCGTGTGTAACTTCCATGATGTGATCGAAGGACGCGTGCGTTTCGTTAGGCCACGAGAATGAACGGGGATCCTGGTCGGGCAGAAACACGCTCACCCGGCTCGCCCTTGCTCGAACACCACGGCCGGCAACCGCAGCCATCTTCGGAAGCACCTCGTCTACCGACAACGCACCGGCGATCTCGGTCGAGAACGCAGCCATCACTTCGTACGGGGTCGCGCGCTCGCCATACACGAGCCGATCAGCGACACGCCTCATACGCTGGCGCAGCGGCTGGAAAGCGACTGCAACGATCACCATCGCCAGGATCGAGGAGAACGTTGAGCGCGCGCCGGGAACGAACACAGCTGCGCTCGCCACACCCCCGATGTAGGCGGCACCGATGAACGCCGCCAGCGAACCGAAAACGAGCGCGCGCGAAACGACCGAATCGACATCGAAGAGGCGGTATCGCAAGATGCCGACGAACAGCGCGATCGGGATGAGCGCGAACAACGGCTGGAACCAGTAGAAAGTCAACCGTGAGAGCGGCGATGTGACCGGCCCGTACCCAAAGGTTTCGACATCCCTAGACAGAAGACTTATGGCAGTGAACGTGATGCCAGCGATCAACGCCGGGAGCACAGCCCACATGAGAAGGCGTGACTGCTGGCGTCGTTCCGCCGTATCCGCGCGTTTGAGCCGATACCGCTGAGATGCAAGCCCAACGACGGGAACAGCGATACCGAACACCTGAATGAAGCTCGCGTAGTGATCAAGGCTCCCGTAGTTGAAGGCCCCTAGGGATCCCAACGCGAACATGAAAGCCACGAAGACGGCCTCCGCGTACCAGATCCGGCGCAGCCGCGTTCGGAACCTCGGCACCAATCGCCCATCCGGGAACAGCACCATGGCGAAGAGGTAAGGGATCGTTGCCAGAGGATGGATGAAATTGTCGTGCAGACCACCACTGAAGCCTGGCAATACCGAACGAGCCGCGTGACTTTGAAGGTTGTACGCCGCCGCGGTCGCCAACAGCGCGATTCCGAACCAACGCGCTACGCGGTCGCGGGGTCGTAGCCAGACGAGCAGAATCGCAAGCCCGATGTTCAAGAAAGAGAAGAAGTACTCGAACCACACTCGCCAACCAGTTTCAGCACCGTGCGAGGCCTCGGCGAGACGACGCCAGAGATCGGATGGCCGGGGGTTCACCTCGACGTACGAGGGCAACTCTAGGTTATCGTTCACCTGAACCTGTGTTGGGCCTATCCCTGGCGGCACGACGCGAACCCCGCCTCGCATCTGGGGATGGATGTCACACCGAAAGAAGTAGGCGCCCGGGGACGGAACCTCGATCGCGAACTCACGGATCTCGGGGTAGTAGGTCGGCTCGTCAGGCACCGAGCCATGTTCGCGGTCCCATTCCGACGCTGGCGGGATCCCATAGTTCTGCTTCATGATCGGTCCCCGGAAGATGGTGTCTGTCGACGCCTCGTCCCGATAGATCGACAGATTGTGTCTGACATCCGAAAGGCTGCGAACTAACAGCCGCCCCGGGACTCCACTCCGCAATGTGATCTCGGCACGCGAGAACGAATAGTCGCGCATGTCGATCTGAACAGGTGTTTGCACGCCTCCCAGGCGGTGGAGCCTCTCGTGCAGCGCATCCGATCGATGGACGAACACCGGTGCCAGGCCTGCGATGGACCACACAAGCAACGAGACCGTGAACGCCGCGAATAAAGCGAGGAAGACGAGTCCCCGCTTCTTCCGTCGGCCGAAGCGACGGAATGCACGGTCTATCCGACCTCCAGCGTCGCGCGCCCGTCTCCGTTCGCGTACCCACTGCCAGCGATCAACAGCGAAGCCAAGTGCGATCAGTATCGTCGCTTGAGCCAGGATGCTCACGATGACGCGACTCACCATGGCAACACACTCCCGGGGGACGCCACGAAGCCTCGGACAACCGTTCCGCGCCCGAGTTCGCTCATAACATCTAATCGACCACCGATAGCTTCGATGCGGTCCGTCATATTGATGAGTCCCCGCCCCGGCTCAATGATCGCTGAGTCGAACCCCCCGCCATCATCGACGACCTCGAAGTCGATGCCGACCTCCGATCCCGATATCCGAACAGTGACGTTCGCGCCGCCGGAGTACTTCGCCGAATTCTGAATCGCCTCAAGGCAGGTGAAATAGATCGCCGCTTCGATGGCTGCCGGATGGCGCGCTTCTATCGTGGAGTCGACAGTGATGCCGAGACCGCCCTCCCCGGCGTGGGCGCGCAGTGCTTCCGCGATCCCACCCTCTGTCAAGGCTGGCGGATAGATGCCACGCGAAAGATCACGAAGCGTCTCGACTGCCTCAGCCGTGACGGTTCGCAGACCCGCGACCAATTCTGCCGCTGCCGCCGGCGATTGAGCGATCAACCCTTTCGCCAATCCCAGTTGCACCGCAAGCGCAACGAGATGTTGCTGAGCCCCGTCGTGCATGTCTCGTTCAAGCCGTCGTCGCTCCTCATCTTGCGCGTTGACGATGCGGGTTCGCGACGTCCGCAACTCGGCCGCCTGAACGGCGATCTGCTCGAGACGGGCTTGCAATTCTGCAGACAGTCGAACATTGCGCAGGATAGATGAGAGTTGCGCGCCCAGATCATCGACGAGGCGGATCTCGTTCTGCGTCAGCGGATCCCCAGGGTGAGCCGTAACAGTCAAGGCACCCAGCGCTTCGCCTCCGTGCATCACGTTCACCACGTGATCACCCGGAATCATGGTGACGTCGTTAGCCCGCTGCCCCGTATTGCCGGTTGGCCATGTCGCCGAAAGAGTGAACGTGTCGCCTATCCGAAGCCACACATCGGCGCGCGCGGCACCGGTTCCTTCCGCGGATATGCGGGCGGCTCGATTCAGTACGTCGTCAGTTGCGAAGGTGGCTGCGACGCCGTCTGCCAATTCGGTCATCGCTTGTGTGGGTGTCATCAACTCTCCGAACACGATCCGATTAGCGAAACGCTCTGCACGCTGTCGGACGCTCTGGAATGAAAGAGCGACGACGACCGTCCCGAGGACTGCGAGCGCATCCCCAGCCGGGATCAGCACTCCGCCACCGATAACGATGACTACATAGACGCAACCGATATACAGAGCGAGAAGTCCGAAAAGCACCACGGTGTGAACCGGGCCGGTGGCACGCCCGAAAACGGGCGCGCGGCGGGGAGTGGGTTGGATGGAAGATTCCACTCGTCGATTATCGTCGCAGAACGGAGCGAACACGGGGAGGCCCTCTAGCGTCCCCCGACATATTGCCTCCCTCACCGGCAGGGGTACTAGCACCCTTGTATCCCATCTGATCCCCCGACTGTCCCGGGAAGTGGCTCAGCTTCAGTTCCGAACGTCTCCCGCCCGGCCTGACCGCGTCCCTGGCCGGATCGCAAGAGCCGCGGCGCGACGCGCTTTCAGGGGTCTGACCTGCGGAGATAGGTTGTGGACCTGACGGAACGTTGTGTGAACCGCGCGGATCGTCTGAAGACGCTGGTCAGGGCGGCTGCTGGCTGAGAGTGGTGAGCCCGCCGCTACTCCGCGCGTCGCTTGAGTTTCCACTGGGATCTTCCTCTGTTCGCGCTGGAGGAGCCTCTCGCAGGCTGAGACACCACCGCCTGCAAGGGACGGTCTGACCGGGGCGCGGGCCCCAATCGCGCCGACTTGCCGTCAGATGGGCGGGAGAAGCGGTGCAGGCGCGATGACGTGGCGGTAGAGGAAGTCCACGCTGAACGCCAGCATCTCGTCGCCTCGCCAGTCGCCGACGTCGTGGGGCTCCCCCGGGAACAGATGGGCCTCGCAAACGTTGCCGAGGGCGAGCGTCGCGGCGCACGGGATGAGTGAACCGGGCATAGGCAGCGACGTGTCGTTCGTGCCGTGGAGGACCATTATCGGCGGTTCACCCGGGTCGATCGAGCCATTGACACCCGGGACGTGATAACCCGCGCCAGAGATCGCAGCGACGACGTCCGAGGGATAGCCCGGGTTGCCGCTCGTGCCGGGGTCATCCGGATCGAACGCCGTGTCGAGCGCCATGATTGCGCCCGCCGAATATCCTGCCGCCACGATCCGCTCCGAGTCGACGCCGATATCGTCCGCATGCGCACGCACCCAGCGCACCGCGGCTTGCATGTCGTGCTGACCATCCCGCTGTGCTTCGAAGAGATCGACGAAACGTGCCGGATCGGCGAGGAAGCCGGAGAATGCGTACGGGAGATCAGGCCGTACCCGGTACTCGATGGACACGACGACATAGCCTCTGCGAACGAGATCGAGCATCCAGTACGTCCGGGTTCTGCCGCGGTTGAAAACGAATCCTCCTCCGGGCGCCCACACGATGACCGGTCGATTCGCGCTCTCGAACGCCGTATCGGCCGGGTGGCTGCCGACGGGCCGGTAGACGTTGAGGACGAGGTCTTGGAGGACGCCTTCCGCGTTGACGGCTTGTCCGTAAACGAGGCCGTCATGCGCGAGGGAAACTTCGAAGACCGGGTCGACATAGAGGCCAGAGCTCGGGGCCGATCCAAGCGTTGGCGTAGAGATATCGTCGGGCGGTGCAGCTTGAGATGGAATGGTTCCCCCGGCGCTGAGGCACAGCACAGCGATGGCCAAGACCTGCGCGATCGTTACCCTGCGAGTGTGATTCATGTTGGTGTCCCTCCCTATCTCGGTCGTCTTTGATAGATTCGCGAGCCAGAAGCAGGAACCTCCTGGTACTATGGCGAAGTTTCCTCATTAGTTTTCGACAACTTTTCGATACAGGGACCACGACATGGCGAGGGAGAGTGCCGAGCTTGGCGCCATAACCGAGGAAGAGTGGGCACAGGTACGCGTCCCGGAAGGGTGGCGTCCGATCGCGGACGCATGCCGGAAGATGGGCACCGGTCTGCCGGCCTTCTGTGAGCGCGTGACTCGCGATGTCATCGTGGCGATCCCCGAGTTCGCGACGGCCGCCACGACATCGACGGGCGTTGCGGGGGCAGGATCGAAGAGGCAACAACTGGCGGTCTATCTGTTGGTACGCCCGGCGATCCTTGGGATCGCCGAGAACCGAGGCCCGCTCGCGAGCGAAACAGACGTCGCCTCGCGCGTCGGGAACGCGTGGGCGCACCTCGGAGGGTCGCCGGATGACATCCTGCGCGGGTTCCAGGTCGCGTTCAAAGCCTTCCTCTCTGATCTCGCCTCGTTCGTGGACCGGGACGAACGCGAGAAGCTCCTCGAAGGCATCTCGACGCTTTGGATCTGGCTTCAGGAGATGAGCGACGGGGCCGCGCGCGGGTACCGCGAGGAGGTTGCGAAGCTCGCCGCGCTCAACGTCGACACACGGGAACGCTTCTTCAGCGCGCTCCAACGCGGCGACGTGTCGAGCGATGACGTCCGCCAACTCGCAGGATCTCTCGGATTCGATGTCAACGGATCCTTCCGCGCGTTCTGGTTGAAGGCTGTAACCGATCAATCGCAGCTACAAACATCCACGCACGACCTGGCGGGGGTCACGCAGTCGCTCGTCCGGGGAACCGAAGTCACGATCCTCAGCCAAGGTGTCGCCTCGGATCAGCTCGAGGCGAAGCTTCACCAGCTTTCACCGGGCGCGCCGGTCGGCGTCGGGATGGAGCGGAAGGACCTCGATGGCGCGCGCATGAGTCTCGTCGATGCGCGGTGGGCAGTTGAGCTGTCCGAGCGATCGGGGCGCCCGATCCGCTTCGAGGAAGATTGGCTCCTCGCCACACTGCATGCGCAGCGCGACCAGCTCGCGCTCCTGATGGAACGCGGTGTGCAAACAACGCGCGGACAGCGGCACCTGGCAGAGGCCGTATGGGCGTTCGCGGCGAACGGCTTCAGCCAGTCGGCTGCGGCGCGAGAACTCCACCTGCGCCCCAACTCGTTAGGGTATCGGCTCCAACGATGGAGCGACCTCGTAGGTCGTAACGCGATGACTCCCGACGGCCTGATGTACGCGCTCGTTGCGAGGCTCTCTCAGGTCACTAGTTGATGTCTCGCGCAGGCCTTGCTCACCTTCACGTACGATTTCGAGGCAGCGAACGCGCCACGAGAACACGTTCGGGTTCGAGTCTCATCAGGGCTCGCGATTCGGGATACTCATCGACCTGGCCAGCAAAGGGCTAATGCTCAAAGCTAATGCTCAAAGTCGTGAGTGGAGCTGAGGGGACTCGAACCCCTGACCCCTTGGCTGCCAGCCAAGTGCGTACCAAATCGCTGACCTGCGGCGAGACCCCGAATCGCCACCTGACCTGCGGGTTTGTCTGCTCACGCATTGCCATCGTTTGCCGCTGTTTCTCGGCCTCGTGCGGCCTAGGTGCGGCCTGAGTGCTGACGCGCCTGGCCACCTGGCAGCTTCGAGTGCGCTCCAGCTTGATTCTCAAGGCTTGCACGCCGTTCTCCACGCAGCGGCGTGCGCGTTGTGGTTGGTATCGCGCACTTTCGCGCTTCTGCGACGAGCGCGATGATCGCGTTCATTCGAACAGAGCTCGGTCATAGCTGCAGGTCGCCGGCCTGAAAGCATCGACCCCGGGTAGTTGATGAGGTGGGGGGGGGGGGGGGGGTGGGGG
>JBKJXT010000437.1:0-4682 GCA_046716205.1 Actinomycetota bacterium | reverse complement strand
GAGCACCAGCAACGCGGGGTACGTGGTGGCGCTGCCCGCCGCGATCGAGGAGAGACCGACGATCGCCGCGCCGGTGGCTGCCATCTGGCGTTCGCCGAAACGCTCGATGAGTCCGGCGGCGAAGAAGTTGCCGAACAGGCGCGTCAAGCTGAATGCGAAGAGCACTGCGGCCACGCTCGCGTCGCCGCCCCTGAACTCCTTCACGAACTGCGGGAGAGCAGGCACGATGAGACCGAACCCCAACATGATGAACAGCGTCGCGCCGATGACCGACCAGAATCGGGGCGAGCGGAGGGCGCGGGATCGCTCTTCGGGGTCCACCACGGGCCGCATGATAGCCGCGCGACAACGCGACCGTTCCGCCAGGCGACATCCCGACCGTGCTAGTGCGAGAGCGCGACCGCGAGCACCCCGGGGCCGGTGTGTGCACCCATCAACGGGGTGAATTCGCTGAGGATCGTCTCGACCGTCTGGATCTCGGCCGCGATGGAGGATCGCAACGCCTCGGCTTCCTCCGCGCAATCCGCGTGCGCGATGCCCAGGCGCAGCGGTCCTTGCGCGGCCGCCTCGCGCGTGACCTCCAGGAGCCGGTCGATCGCGCGGGCGCGCGAGCGTACGCGTCCCAGCTGCTCGATGCCGCCACCTCGGAACGCGAAGATGGGTTTGATATTGAGCGCGGTCCCGGCATAGGCGAGCGCGGCATTGACCCGCCCCGACCGCCGCAGGAACTCGAAGGTGTTGATCGTCGCGACGAAGGACGTGCGATCGACGACCTCACGGGCGCAGGCCGCAACCGCATCCGCGTCGGCGCCGGTTTGCGCCAGGCGCGCCGCCGCCAGCACGGGGAACCCTTCGCCCAACGACGCGCTGCGGGAGTCCACGACCGTGACTCGGTCGCCGAAGTCCCTCGCCGCGCCGTTCGCGGTGTCGTGAGACGCGCTCACGAACGACGCAACCGTCACGCACACCACCGCGTCGGCATGCGCGAGCGCGGCCTCGAACCCGTCTCGGAAGTCGCCGACCGACGGCGCGGAGGTCGAGACCGGTACGCGCTCCTCCACGAGCGCCTTGTAGAAGGATCCCTGGGGCATGTCGACGCCGTCGCGCAACTCTCGTTCGCCGAACTTCAGGATCATCGGGACGACGTGGATGCCGTGGGAGTCAACGATGGCCGGCGGCAGGTTCGCCGCGGAGTCCGTCACCACCGCTACACGCATATCTCTCCCAGGTCGGGCGGACGGTCGAGGCGCATATACCATACTGAGGAGACCATCCTTATGACGCCGGAGATCAGGCGCTACCGTCTGCGCCACCGCACCCGGCCCCTCGATGTCCTTGTCGCAGGAGCGGGCGCGCCACTCGTGCTGTTGCATGGGTGGGGCTTGTCTGGGCGCGCCTACCGCCCTGCGATGCTCGCGCTGGCCGATCTGGGCTACCGCGTGTGCGCTCCCTCGATCGCCGTGGCGGACGGGTGGTCGATCGAAGTGGCGGCCGAGATCTCAGCGGAGTGCATGGCCGGGGTCGACTCGGCGCCCGCGCCGATCGTGGGGCACTCCTTCGGCGGGGCGATCGGCGCCTACGTCGTCCGTCACCACCCCGACTTCGTCACCGCGCTGGTTGCGGTGAACTCCCCCTTGGTCGCCCTCGGCAACATGCGCTTGGGCAAGATCATGCTGCCGGGTCAGCACTACCGCATCGCGATGCACACGCCGGCGGCAGCGGCACTGATCCGCGCCGCATCCACACGCACCGGCATCTCGAGCCTGCTGCGCCAGGCGCGCTGGTTCCTCGGGCACGATCAAGAGAAGCTCCTCGCCGAGATCGTCGCGACCGACCTTCCGCGAGCGGTACTGTGGGCGAGATACGACTCGTTGCTTCCGCTGGAGGTCGGGATGAAGGCCGCCGCCGCGCTGGCGTGTCCGTTGCAGGTGATCGACGGAGCCAACGGCTGGCCAGGCAAGAGACCACCGGACCACGACTGGCCGTTCCGGGAGCCCACGCACTTCGCGCAGACGGTGCGCGGCGTCCTGGATCGGTTGATGGAGAGCGCACAGCGATGAGCGAGGCAACGCGCGTCTGTGCCGCGGTCGTGATCACCGACGAGGTGCCTCTGCGATGCGCGCACCCTGCGATGCACGATGGTTCCTACTGCGCCGAGCATGTGGGACCGCTGCATCCACTCAAGGCAGACAGCGCGCGCGAGTTCATGCACGAGTGGCGCGAGGCGGCCGAGACCGCGATGGCCAAGCGCATCGCCGACCCGAAGTCGCTCGAGCACGATCCCGACCTCGTACGAGCGCTGCTCCCGCTCGCGCTGCCGTTGTATTCCCGGTACTGGCGCGTGGACGTATACGGCGTCGAGAACCTCCCGACGTCCGGTCCGGCGCTGATCGCTGCGAACCACTCGGGCACGCTGCCCATCGACGGCGCGATGCTGAAGATGGCGGTGTTGAAAGAGCACGGGCGCAACCCATGGCTCCTCGCCGCGGATCTCGTCTTCGAGCTCCCCGGATTCCGGGAGCTCGTTCGCGTCGCAGGCAACGCGCGCGCCGACCGCGACGAGACGCTCAAGCTCCTCCGCGACGGCGAGATGATCGGGGTCTTCCCCGAGGGGTTCAAGGGCATCGGGAAAGGGTGGAAGCGCCGCTACCAGCTCCAGCGGTTCGGACGCGGCGGATTCATCGAGGTATGCATGGAGACCGGCGCGCCGATCATCCCGTGCGCGATCATCGGCGCGGAAGAGGCGTACCCGATGATCGCGAACCTCGGATCGATCGCGCGCCGCTTCGGGCTTCCGTACTTCCCGATCACGCCGTTCTGGCCGCTGCTCGGTCCGCTCGGCGCGCTCCCGCTGCCGTCGAAATGGATCATCGCGTTCGGCGAGCCGATCTCGATGATCGAACACGGGCCCAAGGCCGTCGAGGATCAGCAGCTCGTGCTCGAGCTCACCGAAGAGGTTCGGCAACGCGTGCAGTCCCTCATCACCGAGAACCTCGCGCGTCGGCGCCGAACGTTCCTCTAGGCTCTGGGCCTCCGGTCCCGCGGGACGAAGGGACTCGAGGCCAAACATCATGGACAAGTCGGAATCAGGTCCTTTCGGGCCTTTGATTCGCCCCATCCACTCGCTACATTCGTGCCAACAGATGCGCGCATGGCGCGTCGCGAGGAGGAGTTCCGGCGATGAACATCGTGGAGACACTGGGTGTGGTGGTGCGACGTATCTGGTCGCGCGCCGCCCCCAGATCCGACCGTGGCGCATCATCGATCGAGTACGGGATGATGGCGTCGTTGATCGCAGCGGTGATCATCGCCGCGGTGTTCTTCCTTGGTCAGGCGACCGACAGCAACTTCAACTGCACGAGTGATTCCATCGAGGCGCGCACGACGCAGTGCTGAGGCTTAGCCGACAGCTACTTCGTTCAAGAAGAACGGGCTCCCGTAGGCAACGCCGCGACCGAAGGCCTTCCACGTCGCGTCTGCGCGCCCGTCCGCTGCGCGCGCAGGGTCGCTGATCCGCAGCACGACCCAGTCGCCGTCGGCCCTGTCGATCTCGCTGGTGAACGAGATGACCTCTTGTTCGGCGGTCGGCACCACGACGGGGTGGTTCTCCTGGACCGCCGGCATGCGCGTGCCGCTGCGCAGGACCTGCACCATGAGCTCCTTGCCGGCCCACGCGTCCTTGTCGATGTCGATCCGGAACGTGACGGGGCCCGACGCGTGCGCCATCTCCCCACCCATGCGGACGCCGTTGGCCGACGCATCGACGCGCAACCCTCGTTCGCGCGTCGAGAAGAAGCGGCGCGCTTTCAGGGCTTCGCGCACCGCGCCCCTGGAGAGGTCGGTCACCCACAACCCCGTGCGACCCTTGTCGTTCGGGACCCCCCAGTTCCTGCCGTGCTCGTCTGAGACACCGGTGATCCCCACACGCCAACCGGCGTTGAGGCACTCGTTCAGCGGCGATTGCGCGATCGATTCGGCGCCTTCGAAGATGTAGTCCTCGTTGCGGTTGAACATCTCGATGCCGACGATGTTGGTGGGAACGCCGATCGGAAGCGCACGCTTGAAGTGCGAGAACCGGCCGGGCTCGCGGCCGGGGTGGTTGAACTGCGCGAGGCCGTCGGCCCCGCCGCTCCAGACAGGGCGCGACGGGTCGGCCATGAGCCACTCGTACCACAGTTCCATGCCCGTGCCCGTGGTCGGCGAGGAACGCACGAGCGCGTCCAGCATCGCCATCTGCTCGGCGGGGATGTTCGCCTCGTCGTGTGCGAACTGGGCAGCGCCTTCGCCTGTGCCGCCGCCTCCGGTGTGCAGAGGGTCCATCCACCGCTGCGAGAACCACACGTTCATGTGCCCGATCGTCGGGCTCGACCATTCGAAGCCTCGGATCGCGACGAAGCTTCCTTCGTCGTAGGCCGCGTTCGCCAGCGCCGCGGCAGCCGCCCAGGTCTCTTCGTTGATGCCGGCGAGGCTCTGACACCGCGACTCGGGACAGAAGTTCGCCTGCGCGCCCCACGACAGCGTCGAATGGTCGGTGAGCGCGGCGATGTCGACGCCGGCGTCCCGCATCGAGGCGAACGCGAGGGCTGCATCCCCGTCGCCGTCGGATTGCAAGGTGTGGTTGTGCAGGTCTGCGAGCGCGAGCAGCGTGCCTGCGAACAGGCGCGACGCGCGCGAGGTGGTGA
>JBKJXT010000436.1:0-7049 GCA_046716205.1 Actinomycetota bacterium | reverse complement strand
GCTCTCGCCCGGCGCCCCCACATCCGGTGAAACGCTTACGGGATGATGTATGCCTCGTAACCCGTAACCGTGTCCGACGTCTGCGCGTTCGAGATCGCGACCTGGATCGACGCCGTCATCACGTTGGTGCCCGTCTGATTGATCAACGCCCCCGAGGCGAAATGCGGCGCGATCGGGTTGCCGAGCGGAACCGACATCCGGATCTCGCCGGCCTCGGTGTCGAATGCCCCATCGAGCCACAGCAGGTGCTTGCAGGTCGAGAGGGCAACGGTGACCCCGCAATTCCCGCGCAGGCGGAACGCTCCGTCGAGGTGGCTCGCCGTACCAGAGGGATCGTCCGCGGTCGCGGTGGCGGTGCTGAAGTCCGACCGCTTCGCCTGCAGCCAATACTCCTTACCTGCCACCGTGACCTGCCACAGGTAGCGCACGACCTCATTCGGAGGCGCGGCCGGAAGGTTGGTCACCTTGACCGTGAACTCGAGGTGCGGCGTCGGCGCTGCGACGTGCTCGATATAGAGTCCCGTCACATCCAGACCGATCGCTCCCAAGCTCGGATCGACCGCTGCGTCGCCGACGGGATCCTCCGCGATCAAGACGCGACCTTCGGCCATCGATGGCCGGAACGAGAACAGCGCGGCAAGCGCGAGAATGGCTGCCAGCGTGGTGCGACCTCTCATAGCTTCCTCCTCGTGGGACGACAGGAACAAGCTTCGAGGCGCGCGGGCGGGATTCCTGCAAAAAGAAAGACGCCGGGCGATATGCCCGGCGTCCTCATCACACTTATCCGCGGAGGATCAGTATGTCTCGATCCGCCTGCGCTCGATGTGCATCTCAACCTTGCGTTTGATGCGCTGCAATGCGTTGTCGATCGACTTCACGCGGCGCTTCAAACCTTGCGCGATGTCCTGATAGCTCTTCCCCTCGAGGTAGAGATGCAGGACGTGAGCCTCCAGGTCAGACAGGATCTCCTTGAAGGAGGTCTGCATGTTCTGGATCTCTTCGCGAGAGATGACCATCTCTACTGGATCGCTCGACCTATCCTGCGTCAGCACATCCACCAGCACTCGGTCGGGCTCCTCGCCACCATCCTGGGGAACCGGACGCGTCAGAGACACGTACGAGTTCAGCGGGATGTGCTTCTGGCGCGTCGACGTCTTGATGGCCGTGATGATCTGGCGCTGGATACACAGCTCCGCGAACGCACGGAACGAAGACTGCTTGTCCGGCCGGAAGTCACGGATCGCCTTGTACAGGCCGATCATGCCTTCCTGCACGAGGTCATCTTTGTCGGCGCCGATCAGGAAGTAGTTGCGCGCCTTGACCCGTGCGAAGTTCTTGTACCGGAGGAGCAGGTGCTCGAGCGCTGCATCATCGCCCGCCCGGGCTCTAAGGACGAGTTCATCGTCCGTCGCGTCAACGAGCCCATCGTGCACTCGCAACGCCTCAAGCTCTCTTGCCATGTACTCCCCCGCCGCTAGGAGAGAAAGGGTTTGGTGGTACTGCTCTGCTTGAGCGTGGGGCGAGAATATAGGCCGAAAGAACTAGGGGTCAAGGGTTGGCCCATGCCCAAAACTGTCTAGTCGAAACCTTCGGACAATAGAAATCAGGACAAAGCGAAACCTCGCGGGAAACCGTAGGAGGAATCGGCCGAAACTCGGCGTATGGGGCGCCGAACATTCCGGCCATCCACGGGGCGATCACCTCTCACGGCGCGCCGCCCACTTTCCCGCGGCGCCGGGCGGCCTCCCAAAGGGCGATCGCGCCGGCCACCGACGCGTTCAAGCTTCCGACCTTGCCCTGCATCGGGATCCCGACGCGCACATCCGCCCGGTCGCGGATCAGGCGCGAGACCCCCTTGCCCTCGGCCCCCACCACCAGCACCACCGGCTCTTCCATCAGGCCACAGGAGCGGATGTCCTCGCCGTCGGCGGCCAGCGCCACGATCCACAGCCCCGCCTCCCGGCAGTCCCACAGCGCCCTCTCCAGCGAGTTCACCTGGTCGATGACCAGGTGCTCCATCGCCCCGGCCGACGCTTTGGCGGTCGCCGGCCCCAGGGGCGCCGAACGCCTCTTGGGAACGAGCACCGCATGAACACCGAGTACCTCGGCGGATCGCAGCAGCGCGCCGAGGTTCTGCGGGTCCTCCACGCCGTCGAGCGCGAGCAACAGGGGTGGTTCTCCGGCCGCCTCGGCGGCCTGGACGCCTTCGCGCCAGGACCGGCTGCGGATCTGCTCTGCCTCAGCGATAACCCCCTGATGGGCGCGCGAGCTCGCTCGCTCATCCAGCGCGGCGCGCGGCACCCGATCGATCCGAACGCCGGCACCTCGCGCGAGCTGCATGATCTCGTCGAGGGAGCCCCGCGTGTGGGCGCCGTCGGCGATCATGATCCTGCGGATGGAGCGCCCGGCGCGCAGCGCCTCCCGGACGGGCTGCCGGCCCTCGATGAGGTCCACCGCTATCGCCAGGGATCGTTGAGGTACCAGCGCGCGCCGGACGGCCGGTCCTCGACGACCACGCCCGCACCCGACAACGCGTCCCTGATCGCATCGGCGCGCGAGAAGTCCTTCGCCGTGCGCGCCTCGGTCCGTGCTGCCAGCAGGTACTCCACCAGTGACGCCACACGCGCGCGAGCAGGCCGCTCGTCCCAGTCGCCGATCGCATCCAGCCCGAGGATGCCCGCCAATGACCGATAGGTCGCGAGGAATGCACCTGCCGCCTGCGCGTCGCCCTTGTCGATCAACGGGTTCGCCTCGTTCAGCAGCTCGTGTAGGACGGCGAAGGCGCCCGGGGTGTTGAAGTCGTCTTCCATCGCTGCCATGAAGCGAGCGCGCCATCCCTCCAGCGGTTGCGCGTCGCCCTCGGCGATCTCCGAGGCGTTGCGCGCGAACGTCGCGAAGCGATCCCATACCGCGCGCGCCTCGGTCAATACCTCTTCGTTCATCTCCAGCGGGCTGCGGTAGTGAACGCTCGCCAGCAATGTCCGGACCACCGGAGGCGGCTGCACCTCGAGCACGTCGGACAACAACATGAAGTTCTTCAGGGACTTCGACATCTTCTCGTCGTTTATCGTGACGAAGCCGTTGTGCAGCCAAAAGCGCGCGAGCGGCGCGTGACTCGCCGCCTCCGACTGCGCCGCCTCGTTCTCGTGGTGCGGGAAGATCAGATCCTGACCTCCGCCGTGGATGTCGAAGGTATCGCCCAGGTATTTCATCGACATCGCGGAGCACTCGATGTGCCATCCCGGACGTCCGGGTCCCCAGGGCGCCGGCCACGAGACCTGCCACTCCTTCGCGCCCTTCCACAGCGCGAAGTCCATCGCGTGCCGCTTCCGCGGATCCGGCTCGACGCGATCGCCGGCGCGCTTGTCTTCCAGCGAGCGGCCCGACAGCGAGCCGTACCCCTGGTGCTTGTCGACCGAGAAGTACACGTCGCCACCGTCCACCGCGTAAGCGACCCCAGTGTCGATCAACCGCTGGATCAGCTCGATCATGTCGGTGATGTGCCCCGTCGCCTTCGGGGTCAGCGACGGAGCTCGCACGCCGATCCGGCGCATGTGCTCCTCATAGCTGCGGGTGTACCGCTCGGCGATCTCCCACGGTGATGCACCCTCTTCGGCGGCGCGATCGATGATCTTGTCGTCGACGTCGGTGATGTTCTGAACATAGGTGACGCGGTTGCCGAGCGCCTCGAGGGTGCGGCGGATGATGTCGAAGGCCACAGCGGCACGCGCGTGCCCGAGGTGCGGATGGTCGTACACCGTCGGGCCGCAGACATACATCGTGACGCGCCCCGGCGTGAGTGGCTCGAAGGCTTGCTTGGCGCGCGCGCGCGAGTTGTGAACGACCAGGGACATGACGCCCGAGTCTACCCGAGCGAGGTGCCGCTCAATGTCGTCGATCCGAGCATCGCAACCGCCATCGCGGCGGCGCCTTCGCCGCGCCCGATGAATCCCATGCCGTCGTTGGTCGTCGCCTTCACGCTGATCGAATCCGTCGGGACCTGCAAGGCGTGCGCGATCGCGATCCTCATGTCGTCACGATGGGGCGCGATCGGCGGCGACTCGATGATGACCGTCGCGTCGATCGAGACGACCTTCATCCAAACCGTCTCGAGCATCTGCGTGATCATCGACAGGAACGCAAGGCTCGACGCGCCCGCCCATCGCGGATCGCTCGAGGGGAAGTGCCTGCCCAGGTCGCCCAGCCCGCCGGCTCCGAGGATCGCATCGGCGATGGCGTGCGTGAGCACGTCGGCGTCGGAGTGTCCGGCGAGGCCGCGCTCGGAGGGGATCGTCACCCCGCCGATCACCAGCGGCCGGTCGGGCACGAAGGCATGCGCGTCGTAGCCGATCCCAACGGTCATGGCCCCTCCAGCATCCGTTCGGCGAGGACGAGGTCCTCCGCCGTCGTCACTTTGATGTTGCGCTCGTCTCCCTCGACGATCACCACGCGCCCACCCAGCGCCTCGACGAGCGCCGCATCGTCGGTCGCGTTGCGATCACCGTCGGCGTGCGCACGGCGCAGGATCTGCGCGCGGAACGCCTGGGGCGTCTGTGCCCGCCGCAGCGTTGCGCGGTCCACCGTCGCCACGATGGCATCCCCGTCGACGCGTTTGATCGTGTCGGCGACCGGGACCGCACAGACCGCGCCGTCGGCGTCACGCAATGCATCCAGCACGCGGTGCGCGAGCTCCGGCGACGCGAGCGGGCGCGCCGCGTCGTGCACGACGATCGCCTCCGCATCCGCAGGGACGGTGGCCAATCCCGCGGCAACCGACGCAGCGCGCGTCTCGCCGCCGTGTGTCAGCTGGACCGGCACCCGGTAGCGGTACGACAGGGTCTTCTCCAGCGCGTCGTCGTTCCAGCCCGACGGCACGACCACGACGATCCCCTCCACGGCATCCTGGAGCGCGCGCATCGCGTGCACGAACATCGGGACACCGGCGAGCGGCCGCAGCGACTTGGGGGTCCCAGAGCCGGCCCGGACGCCGGCGCCCGCCGCCACGACGATGCCCCACGCTCTCATGACTGCTCCGGCGGAGCCTGCGCAGCGTCGGGGAGGCGCGCGAAGACCAGACGTCCTCCCGCGGTCGGAACGACGCGAGCCACGATAGCCTCGACCGTGGTCCCGATCGACGAGACCGCCTCCTGCACCACGACCATCGACCCGTCCTCCAGATAGCCGACGGCCTGGCCTGCCTCGCGCCCGGCGCGCGAGAGCTCGATCGTGATCGTTTCCCCCGGGAGCACCTCCGGCCGCAGCGCGGTGGCGATCCGCCGGAGCAAGATGACCTCGATGCCTTGCAGCTCGGCCACCGTCGCGAGCGCCCCGTCGTCGGTGACGATCGCCGCGCCTCGCTCGCGCGCGAGCGCGATCACCTTCGCATCCACCTCGTCGAACTCCGGGTACTGCTTCTCGACCGAGCGCACCTCGACCAGACCTTCGCGGCGGATCGCAGCAAGCGCCTCGAGGCCGCGACGGGCGCGTGTTCGTCGGACCGTGTCGCCGGAGTCGGCGACGCCCTGAGCTTCCTCCAGCACGAACGTCGCGAGGAGCAGCGTCCCGCGCACGATCCCCGCGCGCACGTAGTCCAGCAATTGATTGTTGAGGATCGCGCTGGTGTCGAGCACCCGCAGATCCGCGGCGCGCGTGCGATAGGTCAGTCCCGCCAGCTGCAGGAGGTCTTCACGCTTGGTCACACCGGTCCGCCATCCGAGGTAGCCGAACACGATCTGCACGAATGCCATCATCGGCAGCCCAATCGCCCGCGTCGGGACCAAGATCAACGGCAGCGAGAGGATGGCCCCGACGAAGAAGCCGCCGACGAGCCCGAGCCCTCCGGCGACGAGGTCCGCGCCCGGGATCTGCGCGATGCGATCCTCGACGACGCCGGCCAGGCGGCCCACCGCGCGCCCCAGCAATCCGCCGGTGACGTAGCCGAGCCCGCTACCGAGCAGCGTCCCGAGCATGACGCGCGTCGAGTCGACCTCCTCGAAGACGTCTCGCGCGATCTGGTAGCCGGTCGCCGTGAACGCGACCACGATGACTACCCGGATCAACTCGACGAACACGGTGCCGCCCCGACGTTCCGATGTCATGGCCTAAGTCTTACAGGCTGGCGTCCCCGGAAACACGAAACGCGGCCCGGAGGCCGCGCAGGTGTAGTGAAGCTCTAGTTGTCTTCGGCGGTCGTGCCGAGGATCTCGTCGAGCATGAGCTCGGCCTTCTCCTCTTTGACGTTCGCGGAGAAAGTGACCTCCGACACGAGGATCTGGCGCGCCCGGGTCAGCATGCGCTTCTCGCCGGCCGACAGACCCTTGGTCTTGTCCCGGTTAGAGAGGTTCCGCACGACCTCGGCGACCTGATAGATGTCGCCGGAGCGGAGCTTCTCGACGTGGTTCTTGAAACGGCGGCTCCAGTTCGACGGCGTCGGCGCTTGCTTCTTCGAACGCAGCACGCTGAAGACCTGCTCGAGTTCCGCCTTGGGAACGACACCGCGCAGACCGACCTCTTCGGCACCGTCTGTTGGGACCATCAAGGTAAGGTCGCCGTAGGACAGTCGGAGGATCCAGTACTCGCGGTTCTGACCTTCAACCTCGCGGGTTTGCATACCCTCGATGACCGCAGCCCCATGATGGGGGTATACGACCTTGTCTCCGACTTTGAATGCGCGCTTTGCCATGTGAGGGTCCAAAGGTAGCAGAGAAACGCGCTTTCCTCAACTCCGGTTCTGAACCGCCTGCTTTGCGAGAGCGCGAAAATCGCTTGAAAAACAGCGACTACACGTATCGATCGAGTATCGAGGATTCCGCGAGGCGTATCAAACCTTCTTTGACCGACGCAGCGCGCGCAGCCCCGACTCCCTCGACGGCGAGCAGGTCTTCGCTGGACGCTGCCATCACCTTGGGCAGCCTGCCGAACGCCGAGACGATGCGATCGACGACGGTCGGCGGTAGACGCGGGATGCGCGACAGGATCCGGTATCCGCGTGGCGACGACGACGCATCCAGCGCTTCGGGTGTCGCCGGGTGCCCGAGGATCTTCGCCAC
>JBKJXT010000435.1:0-19992 GCA_046716205.1 Actinomycetota bacterium | reverse complement strand
TGTGGAACGGCACGGGCCTGGGACCAGATGCGTTCGCGGAACGGTGCGCGATCCTCGACGGCCTTCTGCCAGACGCCGGGCGCGCACCGGGCGAGCTGAAGCGAACACTCATGACCGGCGTCTACCTCGACGTCGACGACGAGGGTCTGCGGTCGCGCGGCGTGCTGGCCGGCAGCCTCGACTCGATCCGCGCCCAGCTCGATCGCCTGTCCGAGGTCGGGTGCCAGGAGGTCATGCTCCAGTGGCTCGCGCTGGACGACATCGACGGCCTCCGGCGCGTCGGGGAACTGCTCGGGTAGTTCCCTCTTCCGGGACCAACGGCCCCGTGGCATCTACGTTATCGGTCTATGCGGAAGGTGTTTCTGACGGCTGCGGTCGTGGTGCTGGCGAGCGCGCCCGTGGCGCAGGGCGCGTCGGCGGACAACCGTGAAGCGGCGATCAACGCGGCGCTACGGCGCGCACGTATCGCGTCGGCGGTCGTGCTGGACGCTGCGGACGGCCGGGTGCTCGGCGCGCGCAACGCCCGCGCGAAGCTCCCGCCGGCGAGTTTGCTGAAGATGGCGACGGCGCTGCTGGTTGCGCTACGCCTTGAGCAGTCCCAAGAGATTGTCATCTCCGAGCGCGCCGCACTGGCCCCGCACGATCAGGTTCGATGGCGTCAGGGCGCGCGCCACACCGTGGACCAACTCATGCACGGCATGCTGATGATGTCGTCAAACGGGGCGGCGATCGCGCTCGCCGAGGCGACGTCCGGCTCGCTCGTGCGTTTCCGGGCCGACGTCGCGCAGCTGATGCGTGCGCTTGGCGCAAAGGACACGCGCCTGATCGATCCGAGTGGGCTCGACGCTGCCGGTCAGTACTCCACGGCGAGCGACCTCGCTCTCATGGCGCGCTCGCTACTGGAGTACCCCTGGCTCGCGGGCATCGTGGCCACACGGAACTACATGCTGCCGTGGCCCGATGCGGGGCGCGCGGCGTTCGGCAACCTCAACCGATACCTCGCGCAGGATCCCAGCGCGGTCGGGCTGAAGCACGGGTTCACGAGCCTCGCCGGGAACTGCGTGGCTGCGGCGTCTACCCGAGACGGGCGAACGATCATCGTGATCGCGCTGAACGGGCCGGACGTGTACGTGGATGCGCGCACGATCATGGATGCGGCTTTCGGGTCGAAGCCATCGCCGAGGGCGCAGCCGACGCACCTCAGCGAGGCCGCGATCGCCGACGACGAGCAGGAGCGTGAGGTAACCGAGACGACCACGCCTGTCGAAGCCGCTGGCCTGACGCAGGCCGCACAGGGGCGAGGTGGCTCCGGACTGAGGAAGCTCTTGCTGTTCGGCGTCGTCGCGGCGTATGTGGTTCGCGTCCGGCAGGTGCGCGTCCGGCGCCGTGCGCGCCTGCGGCGACGGATGCAGGCAGCGCGGGTCACCGTGTCGGGGGAGTGGCACTCGCCTGTTGAGGATCCGTTCGGGATGCACGAGGTCGGCGAGAGGCCGCCCAACCAGCCGGCGCGCCGGGCAACCGCGCGGTCCTAGGTCAGCGTCGAAGGAGCCGGGATCGCGCGCTCGCGCTCGTAGGCGTCGATTTCCGCGTCGTGCTCGAGGGTCAGCGCGATCTCGTCGAGGCCGTTCAGCAAGCGGTGCTTGATCTCGGGCTCTATCTCGAACCGGGCCGTGCGCCCGTCGAAGGTCACCGTCTGCGACGACAGGTCGATACGCGCCTCGCCCGCAGCCATGACGCCGCGGACCTCATCCTCGGTGAGTGCTACCGGCAGCACGCCGCACTTCGTGCAGTTGGCGAAGAAGATGTCGGAGAAGCTCGGCGCGATCACGGCGCGGAACCCGTAGTCCTGGATCGCCCAGACCGCGTGCTCGCGGGAAGAGCCGCAGCCGAAGTTGCGACCCGCCGCGAGGATCGGCGCGCGGTCCAGTGTGATCTCGCCGGTGCGCAACCAGTCGTAGAACAGCACCTCGCCGAACCCAGTCCGTTCGATCCGTTTGAGGAACTGCTTCGGCACGATCTGATCGGTGTCGACGTCGGCACGGTCCAGCACAGAGACGGATCCCTCGATGGTGGTGATCGGTTCCATCAGTTCCACTCCCTGATATCGACGAACCGGCCTTCGATGGCCGCGGCGACCGCCATCTGCGGGGAGACCAGATGTGTGCGCCCCAGCCGGCCTTGGCGGCCCTCGAAGTTGCGGTTCGACGTCGAGGCACACCGCTCGTGCTCGGCGAGCGTGTCGGGGTTCATGCCCAGACACATCGAACATCCGGCGTCGCGCCACTCGAAGCCGGCCGCGCTGAAGATGCCGTCGAGACCCTCAGCCTCGGCTTGCGCCTTTACCTGCTGCGAGCCGGGGACGACCATCGCGCGCACGCGGTTCGACACCCGCTTGTCCCCGATCATCGCGGCGGCAGCGCGGAGGTCTTCGATCCTCGAGTTGGTGCAACTGCCGATGAACACGCGGTCGATCGCGATCTCGGTCATCGGCGTGCCGGCCTCCAGACCCATGTAGGCGAGCGCCCGCTCGTCGCCATCGTCGGTCGGCGCCGGCACGGGATCGGTCACCGGAACCACCATGGCGGGGTTCGTCCCCCACGTCACCATCGGCGCGATGGCGCCTGCCTCGATGTGCTGTTCGCGGTCGAACCGCGCATCGGCGTCGCTGTGCAACGCGCGCCAGCGCTCCACCGCTGCCTCGAAATCGGCAGGGACCGCGGCGCGACCGCGCATGTAGTCGAAGGTGGTCTGGTCGGGCGCGATCATGCCGGCGCGCCCGCCGCCCTCGATGGTCATGTTGCAGACGGTCATGCGTTGCTCCATCGACATCGCTTCGATGGCGGGACCCGCGTACTCGACGACGTAGCCGACGCACCCGGCCGTGCCGAGCCTGCCGATCGTCGCCAAGATGAGATCCTTCGCGGTGACGCCGGTGCCCAGCGCCCCGGCGTAGGAGATCCGCATCGTCTTCGGTCGTCGCTGTACGAGCGTCTGCGTCGCCAGCACGTGCTCGACCTCGCTGGTGCCGATCCCGAAGGCCAGCGCGCCGAACGCGCCGTGCGTTGCGGTGTGCGAGTCGCCGCAGACGATGGTCATGCCCGGCTGCGTGAATCCGAGCTCCGGTCCGATGACGTGCACGATGCCCTGCCGGTTCGAGCCCAGCGAGTACACCGGGACGCCGAACTCCTTGCAGTTGGCCTCGAGCGCCTCGACCTGGGCGCGCGACAGCTCATCGGCGATCAGGCGCGCAACCTTCGTCCCGTCGGTAGGGACGTTGTGGTCCGCGGTGGCGAGCGTGCGGTTGGGACGGCGCACGCGCCGGCCGCTCAGGCGCAAGCCCTCGAACGCTTGCGGAGACGTCACTTCGTGGACGAGATGCAGATCGATGTACAGCAGACCATCGCGCACCTCGTGCGCGTCCCAGATCTTGTCGGTCAATGTTCCTGCCATCGGCGTCTCCTATCGAAGGCCTGCGGTCACCACTGCGAGGAAGCTCGCCGCCGCGCGACCTGGGTTCTCGAAATGATGCGGAAGATCTGCGTCGAAGGTCACTGCGTCGCCTTCATCCAGCTCGTACCGCTCGCCGTCGATGACGAGCGCGATGCGTCCCGACTGTACAACCGCGGTCTCGCGGCTTCCGGGGGCGTGCAAGGTCGGGTCGCCGGCACCGCCGGTGCGGGCCTTCGCGTTCAGGATGTGTAGCGTGACCGACGCGCGCTGACCGGGCAGCGGCGGCGTGAGGTCTTCGAAACGGTGACCGTTGCGACTCGTAACCGAGCGCTCGGCGCGCCGCACGACCGCCACGAACTGGCCCTCGTCCAAGCGCAACAGCTGCGACAGCGACAGACCGAGTCCATTCGCGATCTTGTTGGCGACCGCGAGGGTCGGGGACGTGCCGCCGCGCTCGACCTGGGACAGCATCGGCGCGCTCACCCCGCTGCGGGCCGCGAGGTCGCGCAAGGACAAGCCGCGCGCCTCTCGAAGAGCGCGCACGCGGACGCCGGCGTGGACGACGGTGTCGGCAGGTGCAGTGGTTCTCGTGGCCATCGGTGACGTATGCTATCGCGAACAATCGTACGTTACAACGGAATCCTGGCCCGGCAGCGAGCGAACCGCCTGTGTTCACTCCGCTAGGATTGCGGCTCTTCCAGCGCACGAGGGGGACCATTGGAGACTTCAGAAGCCGAGCTCGTCGTTCTGATGGAGCAAGCATTCTCGGCGGTCGACGAGGTCTGCTCCCAGCTGACCGACCAGCAGTGGGATCTCGCGACCGATCTCGAAGGCTGGAGCGTGAAGGACAACCTGTCTCACCTCACCCACTTCGAGTCCGTGGCCTCGGGGATGCCCCAGCCCGAACCACGTTCGATCGAGCATCTCGCCCATATCCGCAACGACTTCCAGAAGATGAACGAGGTCGGTGTCGAGGCGCGCCGTCCGCTGCCGGGTCCTGTGATCCTCGAGGAGTTCCGCGAGGCCACGACGAAGCGGCTCAAGTACCTCGCCGGACTCGACGAGCAGAGCTGGACCGAGGCCGGTCCCACGCCCATGGGCGAGATGAAGGCGCGAGACTTCCTGGGCATCCGCATCCTCGACGTCTTGTTCCACGAGCAAGACATCCGCCGCGCGACCGGTATCGCGGGCCATTTGGACGGCGGGGTGGCGCGCTACGTCTTCGAGCGGTTCGCGACCCTGTCGATGCCGCGCGTGATCGGTAAGTCCGCGGGCGCGCCGGATGGCTCGAGCGTGGTGCTCGACGTGGGCGCGCCGGGACGTCGCGTCGGCTACCTGACCGAAGGGGGACGAACCTCGATCACGGATCCTCCGTCTGAGCCGACCGCCACCATCGCTGCCGACATCGAGGCCTACCTCTGCTTGATGGGTGGGAGGCGAACGCGAGCACAGCTCGGCGATCGGGTGCGTGTTTCGGGGGACACGGCGCTCGCCGGCAGGATCATCGACGCGTTGACAGTGGTGCCGTGAGCTATCGCATCGGGATCATCGCAGGCGACGGCTTCGGGCCCGTGGTCGTCGCGCAAGGGCTCAAGGCGCTGCAGGCGACCGGCATGGACTTCGAGCAGGAGGTCTTCGACCTCGGCGCGGAGCGCTACCTCCGCGACGGCGTCACCCTCACCGCCGAGATCATCGACGAGCTGCGAACCTTCGACGCGGTGCTGCTCGGCGCCGTCGGTGACCCGCGCGTGCCGCCGGGCGTGCTCGAGCGTGACCTGTTGCTGCGGCTGCGATTCGACCTCGACCTGTACGTGAACCTGCGCCCGGTGAAACTGCCGCCGAGCATCGCGACGCCGCTCGGGTGGAAGACCGCCGACGACATCGACTTCGTGGTTGTGCGCGAGAACTCCGAAGGGCTCTACGCGGGCGCGGGCGGAGTGCTGGGTCGCAACACCTCCCGCGAGGTCGCGACGCAGGAGTCGATCAACACCCGCACCGGAGTGGACCGCGTGCTTGAGTACGCCTTCGAGCTCGCAGAGCGACGCCCGCGTCGCAAGCTCACGCTGTGTCACAAGACCAACGTTCTCACCCACGCCGGGGATCTCTACATGCGTGCGTTCACCGAGATGGGGGAGACGAACTACCCCGACGTCGAGCGCGACTACGTCCACGTGGATGCCGCGTGCCTGTACATGGTGACCCAGCCCGAGCGCTTCGATGTCATCGTCACCGACAACATGTTCGGCGACATCCTCACCGACCTCGGCGCCGCGATCGCCGGCGGCATGGGTCTGGCGGCCAGCGGGAACATCAACCCGCCGCGGCGCGCCCCGAGCGTCTTCGAGCCCGTTCACGGCTCAGCGCCCGATATCGCAAAGACGGGGTCGGCGAATCCTGTGGCCTGTATCCTCTCGGTATCGATGATGCTCGATCACCTGGGCGAGCCAACAGCTGCGCGCCGGGTCGAGCAGGCAGCACTGGAAGTCCTGTCGAAGCTGGGCGCTACCGCCGGCCCCGACATGGGTATGACCACAGACCAGATAGGCGACGCCATCGCCGGATCGATCTAGGAGACGGACATGCCACTGACGCCGACGGAACAGGTCTGGATGGACGGCACGCTGGTGCCGTGGGGCGAGGCCAAGGTCCACGTCCTCACGCACTCGCTGCACTATGGCAGCGGCGTCTTCGAAGGCATCCGTGCGTACGAGACCAAGAAGGGTCCGGCGATCTTCCGGCTGACCGATCACATCCGCCGGCTCTTCGCCAGCGCGAAGATCTTCATGATCGACAGCCCCTCCACCCCAGAGGTCCTCATCGAGGCGTGCAAGGAAACCGTTCGCGCGAACGGGCTGCCGGCGTGCTACCTGCGTCCGCTGGTGTACCTGGGGTACGGCGAGATGGGTCTCAACCCGCTGCTCGCGCCCGTGAACGTGGCGATCATCACGTGGCCGTGGGGGGCGTACCTGGGCTCGGAAGGGCTGACCAAGGGCGTCCGGATGAAGATCTCGAGCTGGCAGCGCATCGACCACAACGTCATCCCGCCGGCCGCGAAGGGAACCGGGCAGTACATCAACTCGCAGCTTGCCAAGGTGGAGGCGATCAAGGCCGGGTACGACGAGGCGATCATGCTGAACCCGCACGGCTTCGTCGCGGAGGCGAGCGGCGAGAACATCTTCGTCGTGCGTGACGGCGAGTTGCTGACGCCACCGCTGAGCGCCGGCGCGCTGACCGGCCTCACACGGGACTCGATCATGACGATCGCTCGCGATCTCGGCGTGATCGTGCGAGAGGTCGATCTCGTGCGCAGCGACCTCTACATCGCAGACGAGGTGTTCGTGACGGGGACGGCTGCCGAGTGCACGCCGGTGCGAGAGATCGACGATCGCACGATCGGCGCCGGTGAGCCCGGCCCGCTCACCAAGAAGATCCAAGAGGTCTTCTACGCGACGGTGACGGGCGAGGTCGACCGATACGCAGGCTGGCTCGAGCACGCGTGAGCTCGAGCCTTCCGTTGGATCCCACGGTCACGCTCTACGACACCACGTTGCGCGATGGCGCGCAGCGAGAAGGCCTGTCGCTTACCGTGGAGGACAAGCTCAAGGTTGCGACGTGGCTCGACATGCTCGGCGTGCATTACATCGAGGGCGGATGGCCGGGCTCGAACCCTAAAGACATCGAGTTCTTCAAGCGCGTCCCCGAGCTCAACCTCAAGAACTCCAAGGTCTCGTGTTTCGGCTCCACGCGGCGCGCCGGCGGCAGCGCCGACTCTGACCCGGTCGTCCGCGAGCTGATCGCCAGCGACGCGCGGACCGCGTGCATCGTCGCGAAGGCGTCGGCGGCACAGGTGACCGAGGCGTTGAGCACCACGCTCGACGAGAACCTGCGGATGATCGAGGACACGGTGAGCTTCTTGCGCGCCGAAGGCCTCGAGGTCTTCCTCGACGCGGAGCATTTCTTCGACGGCTACAAGCAGGATCGCGACTACGCGCTGAAGGTGCTGGAGGTCGCGGCGAACGCCGGCGCGCAGACGCTGGTGCTGTGCGACACCAACGGCGGGTCGTTGCCCGGGGATGCTGCGGCGGTGCTCGATGAGGTGCGCGCCGTACGGCCGGAGCCGATCGGGGTGCACTTCCACAACGACACGGGGTGCGCGGTGGCGAACTCCCTCATCGCGGTCGAGCACGGCGCCGCCCACGTCCAGGGAACCGTCAACGGCATCGGGGAGCGTTGCGGGAACGCCAACCTGTTGACGGTCATCGCGGACCTAGCGCTGAAGATGCAGGTGCCGGTGCTCGACGAAGAGAAGCTCCGCTCGCTGACGACCGTGCATTTCGCCGTGGCAGAGATCTGCAACATCCCGCCGGATCCGCACCAGCCCTTCGTCGGTGCGAGCGCCTTCGCGACGAAGGCCGGCTTGCATACAAGCGGCCTCGCCAAGATGGCAGGCGCGTACGAGCACGTCGACCCGGCGCTGGTCGGCAATGCATCCCGGCTGCTCGTCAGCGAGCTCAGCGGACGTTCCACGATCGTGATGAAGGGCAACGAGCTCGGGCTCGATCTAGAGTCGCAGCCCGACGTTGCCGCCGCGATCCTCGACAACATCAAGCAGCTCGAGCACCTGGGCTACCACTTCGAGGCGGCCGACGGATCGTTGGAGCTGCTGATGCGCCGCCACGCCGGGCTCGAGCGCGAGTTCTTCCGGCTGGAATCCTTCCGCGTGCTCGTCGAGAAGCGCGCCGACGGCGAGGTCGTGAGTGAGGCCACCGTGAAGCTGTGGGCCCAGGGCGAGCGCACGATCGCGACCGCCGAGGGCAACGGACCGGTGAACGCGCTCGACGCGGCGTTGCGGTCCGCGCTGATCAGCCTCTACCCGGCGCTCGAGCACATCGAGCTCGTCGATTACAAGGTCCGCATCCTCGAAGAGAATGCGGGCACCGACGCCGTGACGCGCGTGTTGCTGGAATCCCAGGACGGCACACACGAGTGGTCCACGATCGGTGTGTCTCCCAACATCATCGAGGCCTCCTGGCAAGCGCTGGTCGACTCCATCACGCTCGGTCTGATCCACGGAGGCGCCGGGGAGTGAAGATCGCGCGCGTCCAGCACGGCGGCACCATCTCGTTCGCGGTCATCGAAGGCGATACCGCTGCGCGGATCGACGGCTCGCCGATCGGGGCCATCCGCTTCACCGGGGAACGCGTCCCGCTCGCCGAAAGCAGGCTGCTGGCGCCGACGCTTCCCTCGAAGGTGATCGGCATCAGCGGCAACTTCCCGCTGGACGGCGCCGAGCCAAGCGACGCGCCGCTGCTCTTCCTGAAACCGTCGACCGCGGTGATCGGTGTTGGCGACGCGATCCGCAGTCCAGAGGGGGTCGGGCCGGCGCACTACGAGGCGGAGCTCGCGATCGTGCTCGCCGGGCTGGTGCGTCATGCGGACGAAGAGACGGCCGTGCACTCGATCCTGGGCTACACGTGCGCCAACGATGTCACCGCGTTCGAGATCCTGCACTCCGACGGCCAGTGGACGCGCGCGAAGGGATTCGACTCCTTCTGTCCACTGGGCCCGTGGATCGAGACCGACCTGGATCCCGGCGACCTGCGGATCGAGGCGCGCGTCAACGACGAGATCTGTCAGCAAGGATCGACCTCGGACATGCGGTTCACCCCAGCGGCGCTGGTGAGCTACGTGTCGCGCATCATGACGCTGCTACCTGGCGACGTGATCCTGTGCGGCACGCCGTCCGCGCCGGGGCCGATGTATCCCAACGACACCTGCGAGGTCGAGATCGAGGGCATCGGCATCCTGCGCAACCCGGTGGAGTGACGCCGGTAGACTCCTGCCCCCTATGACCGTGCGCACGCGCTTCGAGCCGTCCCCGTCGGGGTCGATCCACGTCGGAACCGCCATGATGGCCTGCTTCAACTGGCTCTACGCACGCAAGCACGGGGGCGCGTTCGTGCTCCGCGTTGCGGATACCGACGCCGCCCGGGTCACGCCAGAGGGACTTCGATCGGTGATCGAGGATCTTCGTTGGCTGGGTCTGCAGTGGGACGAAGGGCCGGAGGTCGGCGGTCCCGACGAGCCGTACTTCCAGAGCGAGCGAGGCGAGCTCTACGCGGCGATGGGGGAGCGCTTGCTGGAGACGGGCAACGCGTACCGCTGCTACTGCACGCCAGAGGAGCTCGATGCCGCGCGCAAGCTTGCGCAGGCGCAGAAGCGGCCGCCGCGATACAACCGGCGGTGCCGGGATCTAAGCGATGGCGAGCGCTCGGCGTTCGAGGCCGAAGGTCGTCCGAGCGTCGTGCGTTTCCGCGTCGAGGACGGCACGACGACGGTGACCGATCTGGTTCGTGGCGAGGTGAGTTTCGCGCACGCCGACATCGAGGACTTCGTCGTGATGCGCGCGAACGGCAGCGCCCTGTATCAGCTGGCGGTGTCGGTCGACGACATGACGATGGGGATGACCCACATCATCCGCGCCGAGGACATCTTCTCGAGCAGCCCCAAGCAGGTCATGATCATCCGTGCGCTCGGCAAGGAGCCGCCGCTGTACGGGCACGCGCCGCTGATCGTGGGGCCCGACCGCAAACCTCTGTCGAAGCGTTACGGGGATACCGCGATCGCCGAGTACCGGCACAAGGGATTCATGCCGGAGGTGATCCTCAACTACCTCGTCACGCTCGATTGGTCGGTCGGGGACGGCACGACCGAGAAGTTCTCGATCGATGGGCTCATCCGAGCGTTCGATCCGCCGGGCATCACGCGCAACCCGTCGGCGTTCGACATCGACAAGCTCACGGCGTGGAACGGCGACGCCATCCGCGAGCTATCCGTGCCGGCGTTCATCGACGCGATCGCACCGTTCATGGAGCGCGAGGACGTCGTGCCCGAGGTGGGGGATGAGGCGCGTGGCGTGCTCGCAAAGATCGCGCCGCTGGTGCAGGAGCGTGTGAAGCGGCTCGATGAGGCCCCGGGTCAGATCGGGTTCCTGTTCACCGAGGACGTCGTGCCGGACGACAAGGCCGCGAAGCTACTGACCGCCGAGCGTGCCGGGCTGCTGGGGGCGGTGGCAGGGCTGCTTGCGGAACTGGAGCCCTGGACGGTCGAGGTGGTTTCTGGCGCCCTGACGGAGTGGGCGGACGGGACGGGCCTCAAACGGAAGGACGTGCTGCAACCGGTCCGAGCAGCCATAACGGGCGCGCTGGTGTCGCCACCGCTGTTCGAGTCGATCGAGGCGCTGGGTCGCGAGCGTTCGGTCGCGCGGCTGCGGGCAGCTGCAGAGCGCGCCGCAGCTGGATGATGCACAACCGCGTTGCCGCTGGATGAGGCGGACAGTATCCTGAGCGGGCTCGGTGGGGCGTAGCGTAACCCGGCAGCGCGCTTGATTCTGGTTCAAGTGGTCCTGGTTCGAATCCAGGCGCCCCAGCTCCGCTCGGCCCCATCGTCCAGCGGCCTAGGATGCTACCCTCTCAAGGTAGAGACACGGGTCCGAATCCCGTTGGGGCCACACTGAAGCCGCAGGGTCGATCCTGCGGCTTCCGTCATGTTCGAGCGCCGCAGGCCACCCAGTTCAACCTCTACACTCACGTCGCGGTTGTGGCGTGCAGAGCCGATGATGAGGCGGTAGGAGGACGCGGCATTGATCACGGGACCTCGATACCTCGTGGGTCGGGCGCGCTGGCTCCTGCCCTTGGACGCCTGCTTCTGCCTCGCTCTGGTTTCATGCACCGAGACGGCAGGCCCGAACGCGGCAACCGATCAGGCCGGGATCGAACAGGCGATCTCGGACAGCGCTCGCGCATGCGAGGACCACAACGGCGCGATCCGGAGCGATTCAAGAACGACATCTCTTCGGACAAGGCGGTGAGAGTAGCGAGGGCGGCGGATAACACCGTCCAGGGGCTCGCGGGGCAGTACTACTCCGACCAGCGACTCGATGCGGTCGCCCAGGCACTGTTCGCGGAGACTGCGGCTTTCGAGCGCATGATGAGCAGCGGATCGGACTCAGGCCTTAGAGACGCCTGGCGACGTGCGAGCCTGGAAACGGCAGCAAGATGTAGCCGACTTCCCGGGTACGGGGGATAGGCGCACACGAAGTTCGAGAAGTTTCCCGCGATCTTGTCACCACACGCCGCACAGCGTTATCCCTTCTGCCATCTTCGCGTCATGCAAGACCCGAACCACCCCATCGACCGGGCGATCGCCGAGCTGGCTGCGACTCAACACGGCGTCTTCTCGCGCGCCCAAGCGAAACAGCTCGGAGCAACGCCTACGGCGATCAGTAGACGCCTCACGAGCGGACGGTGGGACATGCTCTATCGCGGTGTGTACCGGCTCACCGGCGCACCGGTGACCTGGCATCAACGTATCTTCGCGGCATCGCAGGCGCTGGGACCAGGTACTTTCGCATCGCATCTGGCAGCGGCCGCGCTCTGGGACCTCCCGCGGTTCGGAGAGGCGCCGCCGGAGTTCATCGTTCCTCGGAGCCGCAGCAGCGCTCCGAGCAACATCATCATGCACCGCGTCGGGCCGCTTGCGGCGAGTGACACCGCTGTGAGGTGCTCGATCCCTGTGACCGGAGCGGTCCGCACGGTCTTCGACCTGGCGGGGATCGCTTCGGTCGACCTCGTTGAAGGGGCTTTTGAGGACGTCCTCCGGCGGCGGCTCGCGACCCTCACGCGTTTCCGGTGGCAGCTATCGCAGCCGTATTCATCCTATCGTCGCGGCATCAACGTTATGCGGAAACTTCTGAGTGAGCGCGCGCCGGGGAGTGCCGCAACTGAGAGCCCGCTCGAAACGGACGTACTGCAGCTGTTTCGCCGGGCTGGCATCAAGGGTGTCGTTCCTCAGTATGCAGTCTTTGACCGCGGGAGCTTCGTCGCCAGGGTGGACTTCGCGATCCGCGATGCGCGCATCGCCTTCGAGGCGCAGAGCTTCAAGCATCACTCTGGACTGAAGGACTGGGCGCGCGACCACACCCGCGGCAATAGGCTCATAGCGGCAGGCTGGCTCCTGTTCCCGATCACCCAGCTCGACCTCAACGAGCGACAAGAGGAACTCATCCAGGAGATCAAAGACGCGATCCGGAGCCGACTCCAAACTTTCGGCTGACTTGAGGGCCAATACGGACCTCAAGTCAACAATCTTTTGGGCGAGGGTGGCGTCGGCACGGCCCGCGGGGGCCGACGCGCGGCACGACAGCGGGGCCAGGCGCCGTGGGGCGCGCCGCACACACGGTGCGCGCCGCCACATCGGCGCGCAGGCGCGCGAAGGGACCGACCACCGCGTCGGCAGTCGGCTCCTTCAATCAGGTACGTCAGCGCATCCGGCGCTCGAGCCCCGTCAGGAGCCGAGCCAGCGTTCCGGAGAGATCCATCGCTTCGACGAGTTCCTCGGGTGCCCACGTCATCACATCGTCGATGACGGCCAGCAGCGCCTCCGGCTCGAAAGGCTTGGGCAACGTGTGCCGTACGCGCGATCGCGCGACCTGATCGATCGCCCCAGACATCAGGACGATCCGGGTCTTATCGCGCAGATCGCGCGAGTACAGCTCGTCGAGGAAGCGCCACCCATCCATCTCCGGCATCTGCAGATCGAGCAGAACCAGGTCGGGAAGACGCGCGTTGAGCTCCTCCAGCGCACGGACGCCGTTGCCGGCGACGCGCACGTCGTGGCCCTCGATCTCAAGGATCGCCGCAACCACGTCGCGGACACCGACGTCGTCGTCTACCACCAGGACGTTTGCCATGCTGATTCGCCTCCCTCAGGGACGGAACGGGCTGAGGCGCCGACACCTCGCGGGGAAGGGCATAGACCGGCGTCGACATGGAGGCGGAGCCCTGTCCCAAGATGTTTATCGGCATTTTCTCCGGGAAATTGAGGCCCCAGGTCTTTGACTCTCGCGGGGCCTTCATCTAGTGTGCGCGCGTTGTCCGAAGAGTGGGGGGTGGTCTGGTGGCAAGTAACTCGCTGAATCGCACCAAGTTCCTGAATGCCGTAGCAGAGCGTGCGGGCGCGCACCGTCGAGACGTGGAGCACGTTTGGGAGCACGCCCTCGCCGTGATCCAGGAGTCGGTCAGGTCGGGCGCGGACGTTTCCATCACCGGGTTCGGCAAGTTCAAGCAACGTGTGACGAAGGCTCGTAAGGCCAAGCCGGGGATCAATCCCTTTACCAAAGAGAAGGTCATGCTGGCCGCCAAGCCCGCGTCGAAGAAGCCGGTGTTCACGGCAGCGAAGCCGTTCAAGGAGTTCGTCGCCGGCGCGACCAAGGGCGGGCTGAAGGTTAACACCCGTCCGATGGCGCTCGGCGCGCCCGCAGCACCGGCCAAAAAGGCCGCTGCGGCTCCGAAGAAGAAGGCTGCCGCCGCGAAGAAGCCTGCAGCCAAGAAGAAGGCTGCCGCCAAGAAGCCGGCTGCGAAGAAGGGTGCCAAGAGGCGCTAGCCAGAAGCGCTAGTTCTCAAGGGTTGTCCAGAGCGAGGGCGCGCGAGCGTTCCAAGCTCCGAGACAGCTCCGGAACGAAGAAGAGCGGGGCGAGCCCCGCTCTTCTTCGTATCTCGGACCTAGTACACCGTCAGGATCCGGAGGTCGCGCACCTTGGTCTTCGCGCCCTCGCCCTGCATCGTGAAGCTCACCCGCTGGCCGATCCGGAACAGACGCATCCCGGTCGTGCGGAAGCTCTCGTGATCGAACGCGATCTCGTTCGCCGCGTCGTCGAGGATGAGCCCCGACTTCTTGGTCTCGTCGTAGTTCTTGATGGTGCCTTGCATGCGTCACCTCCTGCCGCGCGCAGGATACCCGAGCGACTCCATCAGCGTTCGTGTCGCGCTGCCCGGCGCGAGCCGCGCGAACACGTCGGTCAGGTCGGCCGGGCGATCGACGTCGAGCGCCACGCTGCCCAGCGGCACGATGGCGCACGAGATGCCATTCCCGCGTGCGTAGGATTCGTGGGCGCGCCGGCTCTGCTCGCCGAAGAACGTCGGCATCCCGTCGGCGGGGGATCGCCACAAGGCGTTCGTCCCGCGTCCGTACCGGTCCGGCGCGATGAGCGCGCCGGTGCCGACCGAGAGCCGCCGGATGTCGCTTGCCGCGACGGCAGGGCAGTCGGACGAGATCACCAACACCCCCGTCACGCCGACCGCGACCGCGTCTGCCGTCGCGCCGGCGAGCGAGGCGTTCAGCCCGCCCTCGGGCGTTGGATCCTGATGCGCGCGAGCCCCCTCGCGCCCGGCCACGTCGGCGGCTTCGGCGTCCGAGCACAGGACCCACACCTCGTCGAGACAGCGCGCGGCGCGCACCACGTCCGACAACATCGCCAGCGACAGCGCGCGCCGTTCCTCTGGGGTGAGCACGTCGGCGAGCCGTTCCTTGGCGCGAGACAGCGGCTTGCAGGGAACGATCGCGAGCTTCATCGACGAGGCAGTCGCGCGCAAGGCCCGCGATAGGATGGCGCGCACGTCTTCCGAGGGGGATATGTGGAGCCGATATACATCGTCGTCCGCAACGTGCTGCTCCCACTGCTCAAGCTGTTCTTCCGGTGGAAGGTCACCGGGCTCGAGCGTATCCCTCGCCGCGGTCCGGCCATCATCGTGCCGAACCATATCTCGAACTTCGATCCGCTGTGCATCGCGTATCTCGTCGACCGTGCGCAGCGCAGGCCACGCTTCCTCGCGAAAGCATCGCTTTGGAAGAACCCGGTGCTTCGGTACCTGTTGAAGGGCGCGGGACAGATCTCGGTCAACCGCGGCACCGGCGAAACCACGCCGATGATCGCCGCGGAAGAAGGACTCGCGCGCGGCGAAGTCATCGTGCTGTATCCGGAGGGAACGATCACCACCAACCTCGATCTGATGCCGATGCGCGGCAAGACCGGGATCGCACGCCTCGCGCTGTCGAGCGGCGCGCCGGTGATCCCCGTCGGTCAGTGGGGCGGGCAATGGCTCGGCGGCAAGGAGCGCGCGATGAAGTACCGCGGCCACCGCTTGATCATGTTCAGCGTCGGCGAACCGATGACGTTCTCCGATCTTGTCGGCAAGCAGGACGATCCCGACGTACGGCGCGAGGTTACCGACCGGATCATGGAAGAGGTGGAGCGGCTCGTTCGCGGTGTGGTCAAGGTCCATCCGGACGGCGGCGCGGTCCCTCCCGTCACCAAGAAGAAGGAGTCCGCATGAGCAAGGTGTCGGTGATCGGGGCCGGCTCGTGGGGGACGGCGTTCGCGAGTGTGCTCGCGCGGAACGGGACGCCGGTCACACTCTGGGCGCGCCGAGCTGCCTGCGCGGAAGAGATCAACACCGCGCGGCGGAACAGCTCCTATCTCCCCAACGTCGAACTTCCGCTCTTGCTGCACGCGACGACCTCGCTGGAAGGCGCGCTGGACGGCGCGGACGTCGTCGTGCTGGGCATCCCGAGCCACTGCTTCCGCGACAAGGTCGCAGAGATCGCGCCGTTGCTGGCCGACGATGCGAGCCTCGTCAGCCTGACCAAGGGCATCGAGCCGGACACGCTCCTTCGGATGAGCGAGGTCGCCGCCGACGCGGCGAAGGTCGCGGCCGACCGGGTGGCGGTCCTGAGCGGCCCGAACCTCGCCAAGGAGGTCGCGAAGGGGCTCCCCGGTGCGACCGTGGTGTCGTGTCCGGACATCGAACGGGCGAAGCGGCTGCAAAACGTGTTCCACGCGCCGACGTTCCGGGTGTACACCAACACCGACATCATCGGCGTCGAGATCGGCGGAGCGACCAAGAACGTGGTCGCGATCGCGGCCGGGGTTGCCGACGGCCTGGGGTACGGTGAGAACGCTCTCGCCGCGCTGGTCACGCGCGGGCTCGTCGAGATCACCCGCCTCGGCGTGAAGCTCGGCGCCGACCCGCTGACCTTCGTCGGCCTGGCCGGCGTCGGCGACCTGGTCGCGACGTGCCTGTCCAAGTTGTCTCGCAACCATCAGGTCGGGGAACGCCTCGGTGCCGGCGAGAAGCTCGACGACATCATCGCATCGATGAACATGGTCGCTGAGGGGGTCAAGAGTTGCGCCGGGATCCTGAAGCTCGCCGAACGGGCTGGCGTGGACATGCCGATCGCGACGCGCGTGGGCAAGGTGTTGTACGAAGGCGCGGATGTGAAGGCGATGGTGGATTCCCTGCTGACCAGGGATCCGGAGCGAGAGTTCGAAGGGATAACCGATGCCTGAACGTGGGTTCACGACGCGCGCGCTGGACGCGTGGCGCTTGATCGACGATGTCGCCGAACATGCGGCGTCGCCGCCGATCTATCAGTCGGCGACGTTCATCTTCGACGACATCGACAGCTTCGCCAGCGTCGGTCAGACCAAGACCACCGGGGGCTACCTCTACTCGCGCTGGGCGAACCCCACCGTGGAGGCGTTCGCGCGCACCCTCGCGGCCCTGGAAGGGGCCGAGGCGACCGCGTGCTTCTCCAGCGGCATGGCGGCGATCACCTGCGCCCTGCAGACGCATCTGCAGCAGAGCGATCATGTCGTTTCCTCCGCTCAGCTGTACGGCGGAACCCACGGCCTGTACACCGCGCTGCTTGCGCGCGCCGGCGTCGAGGTAACCAAGGTGAACGTGAGTGACGTTGGCGCGATCGAGGACGCCTTCACCGAGCGCACGAAGGTCCTGTACTGCGAGACGATCAGCAACCCAACGATGAACGTCGCCGACCTAGACGCGCTCGCCAAGATCGCCGGCGCGCACGGCGCGCTGTTCATCGTCGACTCGACGTTCACACCCCCCGCGCTGCTGCGGCCGCTCGAGCACGGTGCCGATGTCGTGTGCCACTCCGCGACGAAATACATCGCGGGTCACGCCGACGTGACCGCGGGTGTCGCGAGCGGCAGCGCACAAGCCGTTGCTGCGATGCGCGCCCTAAGCATGGACACCGGGGCGATCCTGTCGCCATTCGAGGCGTGGCTCGCTGCGCGCGGGCTGCAGACGCTGGATCTCCGTATGGACCGGATCTGCTCGAACTCGCTCGCGCTCGCGCAGATGCTCGAGGCCCACCCCGCGGTCGAGCGCGTCCACTACCCGGGGTTGCCCTCGCACCCCGATCACGAGCTGGCGACGCAGCTGCTGGGCAACAGGTTCGGCGGGATGCTTTCGTTCGAGGTTGCAGGCGGCGTCGAGGGCGGCCGCAGAGTGTTGGAGCGCGTACGGGTGGCCGCCGCGGCCGCCTCGCTCGGCGCGACGCAAACCCTGATCGTCCACCCGGCCTCGGTCACGCACACCCAGCTCACCTCCGAACAGCGACACGCGGTCGGGATCGCCGATGGGATGATCCGCCTGTCGGTGGGTATCGAGGACCAGGCGGACCTCCTCGGGGACTTCGATCAGGCTTTGGGATGAAGAAGATCAGGGTTGCGGTGCTGTACGGCGGCCGGTCGGCCGAGCACGAGGTGTCGGTCGTGAGCGCCCGCAGCGTGCTGCAGGCGATCGATCGGGATCGCTACGACGTCGTGCCGATCGCCATCACGAAGTCTGGGCGGTGGCTGCTGCCCGAACGCGCGCCCGACCAGCTCTCGCTGACCAAGGGAACGCTGCCCGGCGTCGCCGAGGACGCCGGCACGGCGATGGTGTTGCGGCGCGAGGGGGACGCGGTCTCTCCGTTCACCCAGCAGTCCCTGGCGCCCATCGACGTCGTGTTCCCCGTCCTGCACGGCCCCGGCGGTGAGGACGGCGCGGTGCAGGGGTTCCTGGAGCTGCTGGGTCTGCCCTACGTCGGCTGTGGCGTCGCGGCGAGCGCCGTCGGCATGGACAAGACGCTGCAGAAGCCGATCTTCCAAGCCGCAGGCATCCCCGTGACGCCGTGGGTGAACGTGACGCGGGCGCAGTTCGACGAGGACGCGCAGGCCTGCGTCCGGCGCGCGGTCGCCGAACTCGGGCTTCCGTGCTTTACCAAGCCGGCGAACCTCGGGTCCTCGATCGGGGTTTCGAAGTGCACCACGCCCGAAGAGCTGACGCGCGGCATCGAAGAGGCCCTCCGCCACGATCGCATCGCACTCGTGGAGCGAGCGATCGCCGGGCGCGAGCTCGAGTGCGCCGTTCTGGGCAACGACCAGCCGGAAGCATCGGTGGTCGGTGAGGTTGTCCCCGCGCACGAGTTCTACGACTACGAGGCGAAGTACTTGATCGACGGCAGCGAAACGATCGTGCCGGCCGACATCCCGGAGGGCATCAGCGATCAGATCCGCGCGTATGCTGTGCGCGCCTTCGAGGCCATCGGCGGCGCAGGGATGTCCCGCGTGGACTTCTTCCTGAGCGGTGAGGACATCCTCCTCAACGAGATCAACACGATCCCGGGCTTCACGCCGATCTCGATGTATCCGAAGCTGTGGGAGGCCTCGGGGCTTCCCTACGCCAAGCTGATCGACCGGTTGATCGAGCTCGCGCTCGAGCGAGCGACGTGATCGCCTTCGAGGACATCACCGAGGCGCGCGCACGCCTCGACGGTGTGATCCGCGTCATGCCGATGGAGCACTCCGAGAACCTCTCCGCCTTGGCGGGACGACCGATCTGGCTCAAGCCGGAGCACCGCCAGCTCACCGGCAGCTACAAGATCCGCGGCGCGTACAACAAGGTCTCGCGGCTGGACCCCGGGCTCGAGGTCGTCGCCGCCAGCGCCGGGAACCATGCCCAGGGTGTCGCGCGCGCGGCGCGCCTGACCGGCCGGCCCGCAACCATCTTCATGCCCCTTAACGCCGCGCTCCCGAAGGTCTCTGCCACGCGAGCCGACGGTGCCGAGGTGCGCCTCGTTGGTGCGGGGGTGGACGAATCGATCGAGGCGGCACGCGCCTACGCGCAGGAGACGGGCGCGGTCCTCATCCATCCCTTCGATGACCCGTTGATCATCGCGGGCCAAGGGACCCTCGGCCTCGAGATCGCCGACGAGGCGCCGGCGGATGCGTGCATCGTGGTCCCGATCGGGGGCGGCGGTCTGATCGCAGGCGTGGCGACCGCGGTGAAGGGCGCGCGGAACGACCTCACCGTGGTCGGCGCGCAAGCATCCGGCGCCGCAGCGATGCGTGCCTCGCTGGACGCCGGACACCTCGTGACCCTCGAGGAGATCCGCACGATCGCCGACGGTATCGCGGTGAAGACGGTCAGCGAGCTCACGCTGGAGCACGCACGCGCCTTCACCGACGACGTGGTCGCGTTGTCCGACGACGAGATCAGCCGCGCCCTGGTGCTGTTGCTCGAGCGAGCGAAGGCGGTCGTGGAACCTGCCGGCGCCGTCGCGCTCGCGGCGATCCTCGCCGGCAAGATCCCCGGCGACGGTCCGGCGGTCGCCGTGCTCAGCGGTGGCAACGTCGATCCACTGCTGTTGATCAAGCTGATCGAGCATGGCCTCACAGCAGCCGGCCGCTATCTGGTGCTGCGCGTCGTGTTGGACGACCGGCCCGGCGCGCTCGCCGCGGTGACCGACGCGGTCGCGGCGCTCGGGCTGAACGTGCTGGAGGTCGAGCACCATCGCGTCGGCGTGCAGCTGATGGTGGACAAGGTCGAGGTGATGCTCACGCTCGAGAAGAGGGAC
>JBKJXT010000434.1:0-2776 GCA_046716205.1 Actinomycetota bacterium | reverse complement strand
CATCGTGATCGTGTGGAACCACGGGATGCGCGAGGACTCCCGTGCGCGGCGAACCTTCGGATGGCTCGTAGGCGTGATGGTCGGGTGCACGTTCGTGATCCTCACCTCGGCGTGGATGCGCCTGGCGCTGTACGAGGACACGTTCGGGTTCACCGTTGCGCGTTTGCTCGCCTACATCGGCATCGCCTCTATCGCCGTGGTGTTGGTCGCGCTTCTGGCGGCGATAGCCATGCGGGCTCGCGAGCGGTTCCTGTCGATCGTGCTGCTGTCGGGCGTTGCGGCGCTGCTCGCGCTCAACCTCATCGATCCCGAGGCCTTCGTCGCGCGGCGCAACGTCGAGCGCTTCCGCGCGCAGGACAAGATCGACATTGCCTACCTCGGCAGTGTGCTCGGCCCGGATGCGGTACCGACGGCTCTGTCGGTGTTGCCTGCACTCGATCGCGAGCAGCGCGCAGAGCTCCGCCAGAGACTGTGCCAGCAGCGCGTGTCGCTCGATGCGACAGGCGGGGATGCGCGTTCCTACAACCTCGGGCGTGCCCGAGCGATCCGCGCCCTGGATCGCGCCGGCATCGACCAAGGTTCCTGCCTCCCGCTGCGCTGAGCCCCGGCTACCTCCAGCTCCGAGGTGGGGGGTAGGCTGGCCGCGGTTCGGAAAGGGGGACAACCGTGGCTGCGACAACACATCTCCGCACATGCCCGCTGTGCGAGGCGACCTGCGGGCTCGAGCTGACGATGAGCGGCGACCAGGTCCTGCGCGTGCGGGGTGACGACGAGGACGTCTTCAGCAAGGGCTTCATCTGCCCGAAGGGCACCGCGGTCAAGCAGCTCCACGAGGACCCCGACCGCTTGCGAGCACCCGTGATCCGCGAGAGCGATCGCTGGCGTGAGGTGTCGTGGGAGGATGCCTTCGCCGCCGTCGAGCAGGGACTCACGCGGGTCATCGAGCAGCACGGGCGTGACGCAGTGGCGATCTACCTCGGCAACCCGGTCGTGCACAGCATGGCCGGCGCCGTGCTGACGCCTCCGCTGGTGCGCGCCTTCTCGACCAAGAACCTGTATTCGGCCTCGACCGTGGACCAGATGCCTAAGCACGTCACGTCGGGCTTGATGTTCGGCGGCCCGACGATGTTCCCGATCCCCGACATCGACCGCACCGATTACCTGCTGGTGCTGGGCGCGAACCCGTGGGTGTCGAACGGAAGCCTTGCAACCGCGCCGGACTGGCCGGGGCGCCTGCGCGCGATCAGCGCGCGGGGCGGGAAGGTCGTCGTGATCGACCCGCGGCGCACCAAGACCGCGGCCGAAGCAGACGAGCACATCCCGATCGTCCCCGGTACCGATGCCTTCCTGCTGTTCGCGATCGCGCAGACGATCTTCGCAGACGGGCGGGCGACGCTGGGCGATGTCGCGGCACACGTTGCGGGTTTCGAGGAGGCGCGCGAGCTGGTCGCGCCGTTCACCCCGGAGTCGGTGGAGTCGCGCACCGGGGTGCCGGCCGACACGATCCGGCGGTTGGCGCGCGAGCTCTCCGACGCGCCCACTGCGGCGGTGTACGATCGCGTCGGCGCGCACCAGGCCGCGTTCGGGACGCTGGCGTCGTGGGCCACCGAGCTCGTGACGATCATCACGGGCAACCTCGACCGCCCCGGTGGCAAGCTGTTCGCGCTCGCTGCGCACGCGAAGCCTGATCCTTCCGCGCCGGGCGGCCGCGGGTTCAAGATCGGCCGCTTCCACAGTCGCGTCCGCGGGTACGCCGAGGCGTTCAGCCAGCTGCCGGTCGCCGGTCTCGCCGAAGAGATCGAGACGCCCGGCGACGGTCAGGTGCGCGCGCTGCTGACGGTTGGAGGGAATCCCGCCCTGTCGACGCCGAACGGCGTCCGGCTCGCACGCGCGATGGAAACGCTCGAGTTCATGGTTTCGGTCGACCCCTACCGCAACGAGACGACGCGATCCGCGAACGTGATCCTGCCGCCGCCGTCGATCCTCGCGCGCCATCACTACGACTACGCCTTCTATCCGCAAGCCGTTCGCAACATCGCCAACTACTCGCCGCCTGCGGTCGAGGCCGAGGGACCCGACGAGTGGGAGATCCTGTCGAGGATCACGCTGGTGGCTGCGGGGCAGCCGGTTGCGAGCGACCCGGCCGTCGTGCCCGGGATGGTGCTGAACCACCTGGTGCAGGAAGCGATCGGCGCGGGCAAGCCGCTCGAGGGGCAGAACACGGACGAGATCACGGCCGCGCTCGGCGATCGCGGACCGATGGAGAAGATCTTGGACTTCCGGCTGCGCGCCGGACCCTACGGCGACCGGTTCGGCGCGCGCCCCGGCGGCATCTCGCTGGCGGTGCTGGAGGCGAACCCGCACGGGATCGACTTCGGACCATTGATGCCGCGGGTCCCGAACGTGTTGCGGACGCCGTCGGGCAAGATCGAGCTCGCGCCGCCCGAGATCGCCGCGGACGTCGGGCGCCTGCGGCGCTCGCTCACCGAACATGTCTCGAACGGGATGGTGCTGATCGGCCGCCGTCAGCTGCGCTCGAACAACTCGTGGATGCACAACGTGCCGACCCTTACCAAGGGCAGCAACAAGTGCACGCTGCTGGTGCACCCGGATGATGCCGCGAGGCTCGGGATCAAGGAAGGGATGAGCGCACGCGTGCGATCGCGGGTCGGCGAGGTCGAGGCGCTGGTCGAGCTGACCGACGAGATGATGCCCGGCGTCGCGAGCTTGCCGCATGGATGGGGGCATGGCTTGCTGGGCGTGAACCTGTCGGTCG
>JBKJXT010000433.1:0-7536 GCA_046716205.1 Actinomycetota bacterium | reverse complement strand
GCTGCAGTTCGTGCGCGCCGGCGCGCCGGTGACCTCGCTGTCGTTCAGCGGCAACGGTCTGCCGGACACCCTGCCGTGGGATCAGTTGCAACTGATCACCGTGCGCGCCCTCAACGACGCGGTCATCGAAGGCTTCCACAAGGCCGATCTGAAGCTCTCGATCGGCGGCGTCGGGGGCATCTTCAGCGGCGCTTCGGTGGTCAGCGTGGTCGACATCGCCGACAACGACTGGTTCGGTGTGCGCATCGTAGAGTCCGACGGCTCGACCGACGTGATCGAGTTCGCGGGCACGGTCCACGGCGTGAGCGAGAGCCAGGCCCTCGCCGACGGCTTCCCGATGGCCGACTCGACCTTGGTGTCGCTGACGCGCGCTCCTATGGCCGGAGAGGTCGTGACGATCACCGTGCGCGCCGAGCCGACCCGCACCACCCGCACCGGCGGCATCCGCTCCTTCATCGAGCAGCTGGTGCTGTGCAACCGAGCCGTTAGCTCCTGCACGCAGGCATCTCAGTTCACCACGGGCACGGGCCCGGCGTTCGCGGTCACGCTACGGTTCTCCCTGGACGGCTCGATCCCGGGGACCGTGCGCTGGGATCTGCCGCAAGAGATCGTGCTGCGCGCGCTGGACGACCAGCGCGTGGACGGTGACGACACACAGGTGTTCGCGCCGACGCTGGACCTGCTCAACAACATCCAGGGGCCGCTGTACGTGCGCGGCGGCCTCGGCGACGACCGCACCGGATTGTTCGAGCGCGAGCCGATCATGCTGCCCGGCGAGTTCAACCGGAAGCCGAGCATGGGACGCGTGTTGAGCGCGACCGAAGCGACCGAGATCGCGTCGGCCACGATCACGATCGACCCGGCCGAGCTCACCGAGATCACCATCTCCACGATCGTGCCCGGCGGTGCCGGCGCCGACGAGGTGCAGCTGCTCGCCGTGGACGCGACGGGCGGCACCTACCGCTTGACGTTCCGCCACGACGTCGACGGCGACGGAACGCTCGAGGTCGTCACGACCGAGGACATCAGCGTGGGCGCGCCTTCGGTGCAGGTGCAGGGCGCCCTGCAGCGCGCGTTCGACACGATCGGTCTCGTCGCGACCGATCCGCTGGTGCCCTCGAACGTCGAGGTCGTACGCGAGGAGAATTTGTACTGGATCACGTTCGTGGGCGCGCTCGCCGCCCGTGGGATCGAAGAGCTGACCGCGGACGAGTCGCTGCTGAAGCCCAAGCTCCCCGATGATCTCGTCGACTTCACGATCGAGATCACGACCGGGCGCGCGAAGAACAAGCAGCGCATCATCACCGGCGCGACGACGACGACGGGCGGCGCATGGTTGCTCACGTTGGACAAGCCGTGGCTCAGCCCATTCACGGGTGACGCGTCGGTCCCTGCCGGGCTCACCGACACCGGCTGCGTCGACGCGCCGGACTGCCCGAGCTTCTACACCCTCACCGTGACCAACCCGAACCTGCTGGTGAAGGAAGCCGACCAGGCCGACATCCTGTGGGTCAACGACACCGACAACCCGGCCTCATACAACGACCCCGCGGTCACCAACCCGCAACAGGGCATCCCCAACCCCTTCGCCGGGTTGAGCTCCAACCCGTTCGGCGAGGGAGAACTGTTCTTCGACACCGCGTCGTTCGGCAGCAAGCTCGACGTTAAGACCCTGACCAACGGCGGGGCGTTCAACGCCAACGAGGTGCAGCTGCTCGCGATCAAGGCCGTCACCGGCACCTTCAAGCTGATCTTCCGCTACGACGTGAACGACAACGACATCTACGACCCGAACGAGTTCGCGACGAGCATCGCGATCACGCTGCCGGCGATCCCCGATGGCAACGCGGCCGCCCAGGCCGTCCTGAACCAGCTCGCCGCGGACGTGGCGGCCGCGCTGACGACCGCGGTGCACGCCGTGCTTGGCCTGACGGGTCCGATCGCCGCG
Source organism: Actinomycetota bacterium (assembly GCA_046716205.1). Taxonomy (GTDB): domain Bacteria; phylum Actinomycetota; class AC-67; order AC-67; family AC-67; genus JBKJXT01. The sequence goes on along the minus strand of JBKJXT010000433.1, from coordinate 5,588 downwards.
GTCACCGCTCTCGCGGACGGCACGACGATCCAGATCACCTTCGTCGGCGCGAACGGAACCGGCATCGACATCCCGAAGCTGCGCGCAGACACGTCGCTGCTCGTCGGCGGCACGCAGCTGGACCGCTACCGCATCACGGGCTTCGGCATGGGAGCCGACCGGCCCGTGGCCGGCACGCTGCAGCCGGGCGGCATCACCTTCACCGACATCGACGACCTCGAGATCAACCTCGGGGCCGGCAGCAACACGTTCCTCGTCCGCGACACGCACGCCGGATCGACGACGCTCAATACTGGCTACGGCGACGACGTCGTGACCGTGCGCGCGATCTCGGGTCACACCTTCGTGAACCTCGGCGCGGGGACCGACCGCATCACGGTGTCGAGCACGGCGCGCACTCTGGCCGACGTTCTGGGTCTGCTGACGGTCAGCGGCGACGTTCCGCGGGTGACGCCGGTCACGCTCGCCAAGGGTTCGCCGGCCGAGCTGAACGGCTCCGGGACGGTGCTCGTGAACGCAGTCAACGAGATCCAGCGCATCACCGTGGACGCCACCGGTGGTACGTTCACCCTGAGCCTGCGCGTTGGTGAGGACACCAACGGCAACGGCCGTCTCGACGAAGAGCCGCCCGGCGTCGACAAGAACCTCAACGGCTTCCGAGACCGCGAGGACTCCAGCGGCTACGGCATCAACGGGAACGGTCTGCTGGATCCGGGGACCCGCTACGCGACCTGGGCGCTGCAGTACGACGCGACCGCGGCCGACGTGCGTGCCGCGCTCGAAGCTCTGCCGAACGTCGGAGCCGGCAACGTCTTGGTCACCAAGGCCGGCAACAGCTGTCGGATCGTGTTCGTCGGCGCGCTCGCCGGTCGCGACATCGAGCTGCTCGGCGCGAACGACGGGGGACTCACGCACGGCTCCGGACGCGTGGACACGCTGTCGGTGGACGATGGCGGCTCGACGGCGTCGTCTACCGCGCTGTTGACCCCGACGTCGCTGGACGGCCTCACGATGCGCCAGCCCAACGAGATCCAGACGATCGTCCTCGACGCGACGAGCGGCTCGTTCATCCTGTCCTTCAAGGGCATCGCGACCGGGGCGTTGCGCTACGACATCACCGCGGCCGGCCTGCGCGCGGCGCTTCAAGCTCTGCGTCGCGAGGTCGAGCCCGGCGTCTTCGAAGAGGTCATCGGCGAAGGCAACGTCGACGTGCGTCGGATCGACGACATCTTCGTGATCCGGTTCCAGGGCGACCTGACCAACGTCGACGTGCCGCAGCTGCAGGTGGTCTCGCACACGTTGCGCCGTGCGGTGGAGGTGCTCGGCGGTGTCGTGGTGGACCTGGCGGGCACGATCCAGGTGTCCACGCGCGTCGATGGCTTCACCGAGCAGACCTCCTACCAGACGATCTTCGTGGACGGCACCGGCGGGACGTTCCGGCTCGGCCTGTTCAACCCGTCGGTCGGGCTCCAGCAGACGTCGCGGCTGCCGGCGGGCATCTCGGCCTCCGAGCTTCAGGCAGCGTTCGCGGCCGCGTTCACGGGGCTGGTGCCGGGCGACATCGTCGTCACCGGTCAGGCCGGGCGGTTCGTCGTGACCTACGCGCCGACCTTCCGCAGCGATCGCATCGAGATCGTCGAGAACCTCCTCACGATCGGCTCGCCAGCAACGGCGCGCGGAGCGATCGTGCTCCGAGACGGAGCCGCGGTGAACGACTTGCAGGTCCTGACCGTGGACGCGACGGCGGGCACCTACACGCTGTCGCTGTTCGACGGCGAGATCGTCACGGGCCCGATCGACTTCGACGCCAGTGCGGAGCAGGTCCGCAAGGCGCTGCAGATCGCGATCGCGCAGTGCCCGCCAGAGGAGCCCGACTGCTTCGACTCGCTGAAGTTCGACGTCGCGGTCGACCGCTACGAGAACGTGTACCTGATCGCCTTCCAGGGCAAGCTGCGCGAGGTCGCGCAGGGCGCGGGTGCGGACTTCCTGGTCGCGGACACGGCCAACCTCGTCGGCTCGCTCGCGCTCGAGACCCGCATGAGCGGCATCAACTACTACGGCTTCGAGCGGCTGAACATCGACGCTGGCTCGGGGGCCGAGATCTTCAACGTGCAGGGGACGACGGGCGGCAGCAGCGGCTTCACCGGTGTGGCCGTCACCGACATCCGCTTGCACGAGGGTGACGAGAAGGTCTTCGTCTCCAGCGACGCCGACCTCGACCACGCCTCCTGGCAAGGCTTCGACTTCCTGACCGGGACGCTGGACGACGTCCGCGGCGCGCTGCTGCTGGACCTCGGCGCGGGGCGCCATCGCCTGTTCCTCAGCGACGAGGCCGCCTCGACGGGCGACACCGACGTGCGTATCACCGAGGTCGCCGCAGAGCTGCCAGCAACGCCGTCGGACCTCGGGTTGGTCTTCGCCCGCGATGGCGAAACGCTCGTGAGCCCGGAGATCTTCATCACCGGGCTGTCCGAAGGTCGAGGCTCCTACGTCGGCGGCATCGCCTTCCGTGTGGCGCCTACCGGCAACCTCTACGACGGCGTGGCGATCTGGACCGGCTCCGGCGACGACACCATCACCATCGATGCCTCGCACCACCGCGCCGGCCTCGAGCGCACAACCACCCTGCTCAACACCGGCCTCGGCGACGACACGATCACCGTGGACCTCGACGCCGGCGAAGACGGGTTCTTCACCCTGCACACCATGGGTGGCTCGGCCTCGGCCGACCCGAACCTGCTGCCGCCGACCTGGTCAGACGACGACGTCGTGGACGCGTCCGCCTCGAGCCTTCCGCTCGTCATCTTCGGCGGTATCGGTGCCGACACGATCACCGGCGGCACCGCCTCCGACGTCATCTTCGGCGACTTCGGGCGCACGCAGTACGGCGCGACCGCTGCGTCGGAGGGCATCCCGCTGGCTACGCACGGTTTCGGCGGGCGCGGCGACATCATCTCGAGCGCGAACGTCGACCCGCTGTGGGTGATCAGCCGCCACCGTGAGCTCGGCGGCGTGGACGTGCTGCAAGCCAACACCGGGGAAGACCTGCTCATCGGTGGCGCCGGCGGCGAGGGCAGCGCCACCTCGATCGGCGACTACGTCGACGGCGATGCCGGCGACGACCTGATCTTCGGCGACGCGGTGGAGCTGCGCCGGCGCGACATCAACCCGCTCGTGGCCGCCGGCATCACCGACCCGCGGTTCCGCAGCCTGACCGGGACCAAGCTGTACGCGCGCACCGACATCGACGGCGGCAACGGCGACACGACCGGCGGCGCGCAGGTCGGTACGTCGAACAAGGACTACCGCGACCCGGATGGGGTGGCGCCGACGTGGGCCGAGTACCAGATCGACGACCTGTTCCACTCCTTCGCCCACGAGAGCGCCGGCGGCAACGCCTTCGGCAACGACTACCTGGCCGGCGGCGCGGCTCACGACATGATCTTCGGCCAGCTCGGTCACGACGTGATCCAAGGAGACGGTGCGATCGAGGCGGCGCTCGCCGGCAGCCCCGTCGGAGCCGCTCGCACCGGCGCGACGCTTGCGCTCTCACCGACGCTGACCGTTGCCTCGATCGGGCCGCTGACGATCGTGCCCTCCGTCGAGGGCGCGACCGACGGAGACGACTACATCGAGGCGGGCGGCGGGAACGACGTCGTGTTCGGCAACCTCGGTCAGGACGACATCGTCGGCGGCAGCTCCGGGCTGTTCGGGCTGATCGACAACACCATGCGTCCGGACGGCAGCGACGTGCTGTTCGGCGGCGCCGGCACGCGCATCGACCGTAACCACGAGGTGACCTCCGGCGCGTTCATCGCCGAGCGTCACAGCCGTGACGCCGACACCATCGTCGGCGACAACGGCAACATCTTCCGCATCGTCGGCCGCAGCGGCCTGGACCAGGGTGCGCTCGGCACCGTGCGCTTCCTGTGGGACACCTACGCCGGTCGCCGCATCGTCGTGCGCGCGATCGACCTGCTCGACTACACCCCCGGCGGTCCCGACTTCCGTCCGACGCTGGGCTGGTCCAACCTCGCGCAGACGTGCGGGTTCGATGTCGGCGGCCGCGACGAGATCCACGGCGAATCCGGCGACGACATCGTCTACGGCGCTTGCTCGGACGACCGGCTCTTCGGCGATAGCGAAGACGACGACCTGATCGGCGGCTGGGGCAACGACTGGATCTCCGGCGGGGCCGGCCAGGACGGCGTGCTGGGCGACGACGGGCGCATCTTCACCAGCCGCAACACCGCCCAGGGGGAGCCGCTCTACGGTGTGGCGGGCCTCACCGATCTCAACCTGGTCATCTCGACGCCGGGCAAGATCCAGCTCGCCACGATCAACGTCGCGAACGCGTTGAGGAAGACCGTGGACATCACGCCGTTCAACCTGACGCCGTTGGGCTCCGCCGACGATCCGCTGTTCGATCCCGTGTATGCCGACGACATCATCTACGGTGGGCTCGGCGACGACTTCCTGCACGGCGCGGCCGGCGACGACGCGATCTCGGGTGCAGAAGCGCTGACGGCGTTCTTCACCGACCCGACGAACCCCGGCCACACGCTTGGGTTCGGCGATACGACGCGCGCCGGCGAGTTCCGCGACTACGACGAGTACGACGCGATGCGCAAGATCGCGGTGTTCCTGCTCAACTTCGCCGTCGCGGACGCGCCGGCGGGCTGGACGGGGATCGCCAGCGACGGCGCCGACGTCATCTTCGGCGACCTCGGCAACGACTGGCTCGTCGGCGGCACCGGACCCGACACGCTGTGGGGTGGCTGGGGCAACGACCTGCTCGACGCCGACGACAACAAGGACACCAACGCCGGGCTCAACGACGCGCCCGACGGCCCAGAGCTCAGCTACGAGGACCGTGCCTTCGGCGGCGCCGGGCGCGACGTGCTCATCGGCAACACCGGTGGCGACCGACTCATCGACTGGACCGGAGAGTTCAACAGCTACCTGGTGCCGTTCGCGCCGTACGGAACGTTCGCAGTGAGCCGTCAGGTGCTGCCGCAGCTGGCGGAGTTCCTGTACGTCCTGTCGCGCGCCCAGGGCGCCGACCCGACGCGCGCGGTCGACGCGAACACCTCGCTCGCGCGCAACGGGGAGCCGCACGGCGAGATCGGTCTGATCACCCAGCAGGACGACGCATGGCAGTCGCAGACCGGCGCGCCGATCGACCCGCAGGCGGGCAACCTCCCGGGCGGTAAGCGCGACGTGCTCCGCTCTGCGGACTTCCAGAACGGGCAATCAACCGGCTTCGCCGCCGAGAGCGGGACGTGGAGTGTCGTCGGCGGGACGCTGCAGGGTTCGGCGACGAGCACAACCGACGCGCTCTCGCTGTTCAACCACGACCAGCGCGTGCCCGCAGGGTTCGAGTACCTCGCGCAGCTGCGCGCGGAGAAGGCATCCGGCGGCTTGAAGTCCAACGCCTACCTGCTCTTCGACTACCGCGCGCGGACCGACTTCCGCTTCGCCGGGGTCAACGTCTCGGCGGGCAGGGTCGAGCTCGGACGGCGGACGGCGAGTGGCTGGGTCGTGGACGCGTCTGCATCCATGGCATTGCGGGTGGGGACCTACTACAC
>JBKJXT010000432.1:0-13727 GCA_046716205.1 Actinomycetota bacterium | reverse complement strand
GATGTCGAGGTGATTCGTCGGCTCGTCCATGCACAGCAGGTTGAACGGCTGCACCAACAGCTTCGCAAGCGCGAGGCGGCTGCGCTCCCCACCGCTGAGCACGCGCACCGGCTTGTCGATGTCGTCGCCGCTGAACAGGAACCGCCCCAGCAGGTCGCGCGGCTTGATCTGCACGCCGGGCGGCACCGCGCGCTGAAGCTCCTCGATGACGCGGTTGGTCGGGTCGAGCGCCTCGATCTGATGCTGGGCGAAGTAGCCGAGGGACACGTTGTGGCCGGGCCGTCGCTCGCCGCCGGTCGGCACCAACACGCCGGCGATCATCTTCAGCAGCGTGCTCTTGCCCGCGCCGTTGGGTCCGACGAGCGCGACCTTGGCGCCTCGTTCGATCTCAAGCGTCAGGTCGCTGTAGACCTTGGTGTCCGCATAGGCGAAGTCGACGTGGTCCAGCGACATCACGACGCGCCCGGCGCGCGGCGGGGTCGGAAAACGGATCCCCATCGCACGCTTCTTCTGCGCAGGCGAGGAGACGCGATCCATCTTCTCGAGCGCCTTGATCCTTGACTGCACCTGGCGCGCCTTCGACGCCTTGTAGCGGAAGCGGCTGATGAACGCCTCGGTGTGCTCGATCACGCGCTGCTGGTGGCGCGCGGCGGCCTCGAGCTGCTCGGCGCGCTGTGCGCGCTGACGCACGAACGCCTCGTAGTTGCCGGTATAGGTGTCGAGCTTCGCGCTCACGATCTCGACGACGCGGTTCGCGAAGCCGTTCATGAAATCGCGGTCGTGGGAGATCAGCAGCACCGCACCCTCGTAGCTGCGGAGGAACTTCTCGAGCCACGCGACCGACTCGACGTCGAGGTGGTTGGTGGGCTCGTCGAGGAGCAGTACGTCGGGCGCAGCCAGCAACAGCTTCGCCAGCGCGACGCGCATCAGCCTCCCGCCGCTGAGCGTTTCGGTGCGCCGCACGAGGTCCTGGTCGCGGAACCCGAGCCCCGCGCAGATCGTGCGCGCCTGCGCATCGACGGAGTAGCCACCCAGCGAGTCGAAGCGGTCCTGCAGCTTGGCGTACTCGGCGATCAGGGCGTCGCGCTCGGCGCCGTCGGCCTCGGTGAGCTCTTGTTGGAGGATCTCGAGGCGATGGCCCGCTTGTTCCATCGCCGGGGCGGCCGAGATGACCTCTTCGATGATCGGGCGGCCGCGCAGGGCGTCGGTCTCCTGGCGGAGGTAGCCGAGCACCGCGCCGCGAACGATGTCGATGCGCCCCGCGTCGGGTTGGATCGAGCCGGTGATCATCTCGAACAGCGTGGTCTTGCCGCTGCCGTTGGGGCCCACGATGGCGATGCGGTCGCGAGCACCGACGCGCAGTTCCGCGTCGCGGAACAGCGCTCGCTCGCCGAACGCTTTGCCGAGGCCCTGGATGGAGATCATGGTCGCCAGCAAGCATCGGCGAGGCTGCGCCGGACTTCAACCCGGTTACCCGCCGAGGACGCACCCGTCCCAAACGGCAGGAACGGACCTATCTCCGGCCGGAAGGGAGGGTTCGCGCCTGTGGTGGTAGAACACATCCGGTAACCCAAACGGAGGCTCGTTATGTCCCGACGCTCGTCCGCCGCGATCATCGTCGTTGTCTGCATGCTCGGCGCTGCCCTGCAGTTCGGGGGGGCCGGCGCCTCGACCTGGACCAACACCAGGGTGACGACGGCCACGTTCCCATTCGAGCCCGGCATCGACATCGGCCCCGATGGGACGATCTTCGTGAACGCGCCGGAAGGTCTTGGGGCACATACGTTGCTGTGGCGTTCGGATAACGGAGGAGCCAGCTACAAGGCGCAGCTGCTCTCGTCGCCGTGGAGCCGCCAGCCCGGTGGCGGCGACGGCGATGTCGTGGTTGGACCCGACCGCCAGGTGTACATGATGGACCTCTGGCTCGGCTCGAACAGCATCTCGCGCTCCGACGACAACGGGCTGACGTGGACAGCAGGCTCGCCGATCACGACCTTGCCGCTGTCGGACCGGCAGTGGATCGCGCTGGGGGATAAAGACCCGGTCACCGGGATGGACACCGTGTACGCGGTGTACCAGCTCGTCGAGGGCAACATATGGTTCGCGAAGTCCACCACCGGCGGCGTGACGTGGACCACGCACAAGGGGATCCCCAATGGGCTCGGCCAGGGCGACCAGGCAGGTCAGATCGTCGCCGACGGCCCGCGCATCGCGACCGCGTTCAACTCCGGCGAGTCGAGGCTATTCGCCACCTCCACCAACGCGGGTGAGACGTGGAAGGTCGAGCAGGTGGACGAAGAAGGCTCCGTCAACGACGACATGGTGTCGGTGGCGATGGACGGCGACAAGCTCTACACCGCCTGGCTCGACAAGCGGAACCAGACGATCCGCGTCCAGCGCTCGATGGACTTCGGCGCGACCTGGGAAGGCACGACCCTGATCACCACCGGCGGGCTGACCAACGCGCTGCCGTGGATCACCGCGCGCAACGGCAAGGTCGCGATCACGTGGTACGGCGGAACGACGAGTGGACCCGCCAACGAGGTGCCGGCGAGCAACATCTGGAACGTGAAGTACGCCGAGAGCTCCGATTCCGGCGCGACGTTCTCGACGCCGGAGATCGTGGCCACTGACGTCAAGCGCGGGATCATCTGCATGGACGGGCTCGGCTGCCCCGACCTCGGCCGCGGTGACCGCGAGCTCGGCGACTTCCTGCAGGTGGAGATCCACCCGATCACGGGGAAGTCGTTCATCTCCTACGTCAGCGCCGGCAAAGGCATCTGGGTCGCGCGCCAGTCCTAGCTCGGGCGGTTACCGGGGGGTGCGGTCACCAGGGGAGCTCGATCCCGCGTTCGGCGGCGCGCTCGCGCCAGTCGGCCGGAAGGTCTCGGGTGAAGTGCTCGAAGCCGACGGTCACGAACAGCCCGCTGCCTTCAGCCACCAGCGCACCGTCGGCGTCGCGCATCTCGACGCTGGTGAAGATCTTGCGCCCGGCGCGCCCGGTGGCGCGCGCGAACAGCTCGTACTGTCTCTCGATGAGCACCGGCCTGCGGTAGTTCACCTCGAGCTTCGCCGTCACCGCCGGCTCGCCGATCACGTAGATCAGGAACCCCAGGCAGTCGTCGATCGCGGTGGCGACCGCGCCGCCGTGTGCGAACGCCGGCGCGCCGGAGTGGTGCGCGCCGAAGGTCACGCGGGCGCGCACATCGTCGCCATCGCGATGCGCCTCCAGTCGTAGCCCGCACGGGTTCTCGTGCCCGCACCCGAAACACCGGGCCGCATGCGGCGGCAAGTTATCCGTCATCGAGCTGTCCTTTCCGTCGCGCGTACTCGGGTGCGCCGTGCACACTACAATCCGGCGCACCATGGCCCACTGGTTGCTGAAGAGCGAGCCCGAGACGTTCGGCATCGATCACCTCGCCGAGCGCAAGGTCGAGCACTGGGACGGCGTCCGGAACTTCACGGCGCGCAACAACCTCAAGGCGATGAAGCTGGGGGAGGAGTGCTTCTTCTACCACTCCAGCTGTGACCCGCCCGGCGTCGCAGGCATCTGCGAGGTCGTGCGCGAGGCCTATCCCGACCACACGCAGTTCGATCCGAACTCCAAGTACTTCGACCCGAAGTCCACGCCGGAGAAGCCGCGCTGGTACATGCCCGACGTCGGCTTCGTGCGCACGTTCCCGCGCCTGATCACACTGGCCGAGCTGCGCGAGGTTCCAGGGCTCGAGGACATGGTCTTGCTGCATCGCTCGCGCCTGTCGGTGCAGCCGGTGACCGACGACCAGTGGAAGATCATCTGCACGATCGCCGAAGAGTGATCCCGTCGAAGCCGGGGGAGGGGGTGATCGCCATGGCCGAGCAGATCCGACTCACCACCTACAGCCACGGCGCCGGCTGAGCGTGCAAGCTCGCGGCGAGCGAGCTCGCGCAGGTCCTGCGTGATCTGACTGTCCCCATAGACGACCCCGCGTTGCTCGTCGGCTACGCGACCGGCGACGACGCCGCGGTGTACCGGCTCGACGACGAGCGCGCGCTGGTCTTCACGACCGACTTCTTCACGCCGATCGTCGACGACCCCTACGACTGGGGCCGCATCGCCGCCGCCAACGCGATGAGCGACGTGTACGCGATGGGCGGCACACCGACGCTGTGCCTTAACATCGCCTGCTGGCCGCGCGACGTATTGCCGTTCGAGATGCTCGCCCAGGTGCTCGCAGGCGGCGCCGCCGTCGCACGCACCGCTGGCGCGATCGTGGCCGGCGGCCACACGATCGACGACGCGGAGCCGAAGTACGGGATGGCGGTGATCGGGCTGGTGCACCCGGCGCGCATGATGACCAACGCCGCCGCGCGGCCCGGCGACGTGCTCGTGCTGACCAAGCCGATCGGTCTGGGCGTGATCTCGACCGCGATCAAGAACGGGCGCGCAGACGAGGCGTCGGTGGGCGCGGCGATCGAAGCGATGACCACCCTCAACGCCGCCGCCGCGGCCGCCGCCACCGAGGTGGGCGTGCGCGCTGCGACCGACATCACCGGCTTCGGTCTGCTCGGCCACCTCCACTCGATGCTGCGCGCCAGCGGTACGGCCGCACGCCTTCGCGCGAGCGCGGTTCCGGTGCTGCCCGGCGCGCGCGACGCGGTCGCGGCCAACATGATCCCGGGCGGCACGAAACGCAACCGCACCGACCTCGCCGAGGTGGTCACCTTCTCCGACGCTGTCGCCGAGCACGACCGTTGGCTCCTCGCCGACGCACAGACCAGCGGCGGGTTGCTGCTGTCGTGCGCGTCGGCCGAGCTGGAAACGCTCCGCGCTGCGCTCATCGCACGCGGCGTCGTCGCAGCCGAGATCGGCGAGATCCTGGCGGGCGCGCCGGGCGCGATCCTGGTCGGCATCTAGCACGAGCGTTTCCTCGTCCGGTGCGCTATCTTCGGCGCCCCACGCACGCAAGGAGGTGCGGTTGTCCGACCAGCCCGAGGTTCGCGAGCTCACGCACGACGACCTCCACGCTCTGATCGAGGAGCAGCGCAAGGCCTCCAAGGATCTCCGCGAGCTCCCGCGCCTGGTCGGGTCGGCCGTGGCGTTGGTGTGGCGCGCCGGCCGCCGGCCATTCGTGATCTCGATCGTCCTGCAGGTCCTCACCGGCGTCAGCGCCGGTCTCCAGATCCTGCTGGGCAAGGACGTGCTCGCGTCGATCCTGCGCGCCAACGCCGAAGGCGGCGGCATCCGTCCCGTCCTGCCGACGCTGCTTACCCTCGGCGCGATCACCGCCGCGATGCGTCTGTTCACCACCTACCAGAACAAGCAGTCCCGAACGCTCACGTTGCTCACCGGGCGGCGCGCGACCGAGGGACTCCTCGACGTTTCGACGAGGGTTCCGCTCGACTACTTCGACGATCCGGACTTCTACAACCGCCTGCAACGCGCCGAGCTGCAGGCGGCGCTCGGGCCCTACCAGATGGTGATCGGTCTGCTCGGACTCGGCACCGGTCTTCTGTCGATGATCGGGATCGCCGTGGCGCTGATCGCGATCGAGCCGCTGTTCTTCCCGCTCATCCTCGCCGGCTACCTTCCCGTCTCGTTCGTCAACAAGCGCGTGCGGCGCGAGCGATACTCCCAGGCGCTCGCGCTCACGGAGTCGGAGCGGGAGCGCGGCTACCTCGAACAGGTGATGCGCGGGAGAGACGAGGCGAAAGAGCTGCGCGCGTTCGGGCTCGCCCCGGTTCTGCGTCGGCGGTACGCGCGCCTGTCCGACGAGGTGGTGGCGCTGAACATCGGCCAGATCGGCCGGCACACGCGCATGACCGTGGCGGCAAACCTCGCGCAGATCGCCGTCGGAGCCCTCGTGCTGGGGATCCTGGCTTGGTTCGTGGCGACGCAACGTCTCTCGCCCGCCGTCGCCGGAACCGCCCTCGCCGCCGTACAGATGCTCAGCAACCGCCTCGAATCGACGCTGGGCAGCACCGACTCGCTGTTCCAGACGGCCATGTTCCTGCGCGACTACGTCGACTTCATGGCCATCGCACCGGCCGTCGACGCCGCGCGCCCCGCCGCGGTGGCTCCCGCCTCCTTCGACGAACTCAAGGTCGAAGGCGTCTCGTTCCGTTACCGGGGCGCGACGCAGTTCGCCCTGCAGGATGTCGGCCTGGAGATCCGGCGCGGAGAGATCATCGCGCTCGTCGGCGAGAACGGCTCCGGCAAGACGACGCTCGCGAAGCTGCTCGCGAACCTGTACCGCCCGACCACCGGTCGCATCACCTGGGACGGCACCGACACCGCCACGGTCGATCCCGATCAGCTGCGCGACGCCATCGCGCTGATCTTCCAAGACTTCATCCGCTACAAGCTCCCGGCGCGCGAGAACATCGGGATGGGGCGCGCCGAGCATGTCGAGGACCTCGAGCGGGTGCGCCGCGCCGCGACGCAAGCAGGCGCCGACGCGTTCCTGGACCGGCTCCCGAAGGGCTACGAGACGGTGCTCTCGAAGGAGTTCGCCGAGGGACGCGACCTCTCGCTCGGCCAATGGCAGCGGGTCGCCCTGGCGCGCGCCTTCTTCCGCGACGCGCCGTTCATCATCCTCGACGAGCCGACCGCAGCGCTTGATCCGCGCGCCGAACGGGCGCTGTTCGACTCGATCCGCGGCCTCACGATCGGCCGCACGGTGCTGCTGATCTCCCACCGGTTCTCGAGCGTGCGCAACGCAGACCGGATCTACGTGATGGCCGAAGGGCGGGTCGCCGAGCGCGGGACCCACGCCGAGCTCATGGCCGCCGGCGGCCTGTATGCCGAGCTGTTCACCCTGCAGGCCGAGCAATACCTCGACTCGGTCTAGCTCGGCATCCTTGGTATCCTGCCCTTCGTTTCCCAGTCCTTGGAGGCCGTCCTTGCACGAGTTCCGCATCCCGGCGCCGATGGCGCGTGAGCTGATCGAGCACGCGCAGGCGGAGTACCCGAAGGAGTGCTGCGGGATCCTCGCGGGACCTCCCGAAGACCCCCGGCAGCTGTTCAAGCTCACCAACATCGACCCCGACCCGGTGATGCGCTACAACGCCGACTCCAAGGAGCTCAAGCGCATCTCCGACGAGCTGTACGACCGCGACTGGGAGTTCGTCTCGATCTACCACTCCCACACCCACTCGCCGGCGTTCCCCTCGCAGACCGACGTCGCTCGTGCGGCCTACCCAGAGGCCGTCTACCTTCTCGTCTCGCTGCAGGACCGGGCCAACCCGGATCTGCGCGCCTTCCGCATCCTCGAGGGAAGGATCGAGGAACTGCCCGTCGTTGTCACCGAAGTAGCATCCGAAGGCTGAGGAGCGCGATGTCTGTCGAAGTACGAGTTCCAACCGTCCTGCGCAAACACACCGACGGGCAGAAGGCCGTGAACGGCAGCGGCTCAACGATCCGCGAGCTGATCGAGGATCTGGATGCGCGCCACCCCGGCATCAAGACCGCAGTCGTGACCGACGCAGGCGACCTGCACCGCTTCATCAACGTCTACCTCAACGACGAGGACGTCCGCTTCCTCGGCTCGCTCGAGACCCCCGTCGCCGACGGGGACATCGTCTCGATCCTGCCCGCCGTCGCGGGCGGCTAGGCGCGATGCGCTTCGACGACATCCTCGGCTCGATCGGGAACACGCCGATGGTCGGTCTGCCGTCGATGTCGCCGCATCCCGACGTCCGCATCTTCGCCAAGCTCGAAGGTCACAACCCCACCGGCTCGATGAAGGATCGGATCGCGCTCGCGATGATCAACGACGCCGAGGGGACCGGACGGCTCACGCCCGACAAGATCATCCTGGAACCGACGAGCGGCAACACCGGCATCTCGCTGTCGATGATCTGCCGCCGGCGCGGCTACCGCCTGGTGTGCGTGATGCCCCAGAACGTGTCCAGCGAGCGCGTGCAGCTGCTGGAGATGTTCGGCACCGAGATCGTGTACTCGCCGGCGAACCTCGGGTCGAACGGTTCGGTCGCGCTCGCCAAAGAGATGGCCGCCGACGACACGTACTGCATGCTCTATCAGTACGGGAACCCGGCGAACCCCGGCGCGCACTACGCCGGCACCGCCGAGGAGATCGTGCGCGAATGTCCCGAGCTCGACGTCTTCGTGGCCGGCCTCGGCACCGGCGGCACGCTGATGGGCTGCGGGCGTCGCATCCGCGAGCACAACGCCGGCGCGCAGATCGTCGCGGCCGAGCCGGAGTACGGCGAGCTCGTCTACGGGCTGCGCAACCTCGATGAGGGCTTCATCCCCGAGGTGATCGACATCAGCGTGTTGTCGCGCCGGATCAAGGTCGGCACGCACGACGCGTTGCGCCGGACGCGCGAGCTGGTGCAGCAGGAAGGCATCTTCGCCGGGATCTCCTCGGGCGCGGCGTTGCACATCGCGTTGCGGGTGGCCGACGAGATGGAGCGCGGCACGATCGTGGTGCTGCTGCCGGACGGCGGGTGGAAGTACCTCTCGACGGGCGCTTACGGCGGCACGTTCGAGGACGCCGTCGCGCGCCTGGAAGGCATGCTCTGGGCCTAGACGCCCAGGATGACGCTCGCGGTCGCGACCCCGGTGATAGCCTTCCAAGCCGCATGGACGACAGGCCGATCGGCGTGTTCGACTCAGGCGTCGGTGGGCTCACCGTCGTCCGAGCGCTCATCGACTACCTCCCGTCGGAGTCCTTCATCTACTTCGGCGACACAGCGCGCGGCCCCTACGGGCCCCTGTCGCGCGACGAGGTGCGCGCCTACGTGGACGACGTCGCGAAGATGCTGGTGGACGCGGGCGTGAAGATGCTGGTGTCTGCCTGCAACTCGGCCGCCGCCGCGGGGCTGGACCAGATCCGCGACGCCTATCCGGACATCCCGCTGATCGAGGTGATCGAGCCGGCCGTGCGCGCGGCGGTGAAGGCGACCCGCAACCGGCGCATCGGCGTGATCGGCACCCAGCTCACGATCGACAGCGGGAGCTACACGCGCGCGGTCGCGATGACCCGCGAGAACGTCGAGCTGTTCAGCCAGGCCTGCCCGGCGTTCGTCGACTACGTCGAGCGCGGCGAGACCGTCGGCCCGACGATCCAGCAACTCGCGCGCGAGTACCTGTCGCCGCTGCTATCCCAAGACGTCGACACGATCATCCTCGGTTGCACGCACTACCCGTTGCTTCGCGGCGTGCTCCAATACGTCTGTGGGCGCGACGTCGTGCTGATCGAGAGCGACAAGGAGTCGGCCATCGACGTTTTCGCCGAGTTGACCCGCCGCGATATGTTCCGTCCCCGAAGCTCCGAACCGCATCATCGTTTCCTCTCGAGTGGCGACCCCGGGCAGTTCCAAGCCCTCGGACATCGCTTCCTCGGGCCTGAGATCGCAAACGTGGAGGAGCGTTCATGGAACTAACCGTCCTGGGGGCGTCGGGCTCGTTCCCGACGGCCGACGAGTGCTGCAGTGGGTTCCTCGTCCGCCATCAGGGCTACACCATCTGGATGGATGCGGGTAGCGGCACGATGTCGGCGTTGCAGCGGTTCGTCGCGCTCGAAGAGGTGAACGCGATCGTGCTGAGCCACCGTCACCTCGACCACGCCGCCGACATCCACATGTGGCTGCACGCGACCTACACCTATCCGCTCGAGATCCTTCCCGTGCTCGCCCCCGACGGCGTCGCGGAGACCCTTTCGGGGGTGACCGCGCCGCCGCGCGACACGTTCTTCACCAAGCTCGACTGGCGCGATTTCGATGCCGGCGGGGTGACCGAGCTCGGGCCCTTCCGCATCGAAGCCTTCGAGGGCGATCACTCGACACCCAACAACGTGCTGCGGTTGAGCGCGGACGGCAAGACCCTGTGCTACTCCGGCGACACCGCTCCGACCGATTCGGTGATCGCCGCTGCACGGGGCGCCGATCTGTTCGTCTGCGAGGCGACGTGGCTCAACGAGCAGGCCGGCGTCATGGACCGCGTCCACTCCACCTGCGCCGAAGCCGGCGAGATGGGACGCGCGGCCGGGGTCGGGCGTCTCGCGCTGACGCATCTGTGGCCCGGCAACGATCGCGAGCGCTCCCGCGAGCAAGCCACCGACACGTTCGGCGCGCACGTTGAACTCGCCCGCGAGCTCGTGACGACGACCGTATGAAGCGCGCCGACGGTCGATCACCATCAGAGCTCCGCCCGATCAAGCTCACGACCGGCTTCCAGCCCAATCCCGAAGGGTCATGTCTGATCGAGGTCGGACAGACGCGGGTGATCTGCGCCGCGACGATCGACGAGAGCGTGCCGCCGTGGATCCGCGGGACCGGCCGCGGCTGGGTGACCGCGGAGTACTCGATGCTGCCACGCTCGACCGTCGAGCGCACCCAGCGCGAGATCAAGAGCGGACGACCGAGCGGCCGCACGCAAGAGATCCAGCGTTTGATCGGGCGGTCGTTGCGCGCGGTGACTGATCTCGCGGCGCTGGGGGAGCGCCAGGTGTTGGTGGACTGCGACGTGATCGTTGCCGACGGCGGCACGCGGACCGCGTCTATCACCGGGGCCTACGTCGCGCTCGCGCTCGCCTTCAACAAGCTCGTCACCGACGGACGCATCCGCACGATGCCGCTGCTGTCGGAGGTTGCGGCGGTCAGCGTCGGTGTTCTGGGCGAGACGGCGGTGCTCGACCTCGATTACGTCGAGGACGTCGCCGTCGAGGTCGACATGAACGTGGTGATGACCGGGCGCGGCGGCCTCGTCGAGGTGCAGGGGACCGCGGAGGGCGCGCCGTTCGACCGCGCGCTGCTCGACTCGATGCTCGACCTCGCCGGCGCCGGGATCCAAGAGCTGATCGAGGCGCAGCGGGCCGCACTCGGCTAGATGCCGGTCCGCGTCGCGCTCGCAACGATGAACCCCGGCAAGGTCCGGGAGATCGCTTCCATCCTTGCGTCCGCCGGCGTCGAGCTGGTCGGCCCCGCCCCCGACTGGGTGGCGCCGGCCGAGACCGAGCCCGACTACCGGGGCAACGCACTGCTGAAGGCGCGCTCCCTGCTTCAGCACATGCGGATCCCGTGTCTCGCGGACGATTCGGGCATCGAGGTCGACGCGCTGGACGGCGCGCCCGGCCCTCGCAGCGCCCGCTTCGCAGGTGAGGACGCCTCGGATGAGCAGAACCTCGACAAACTGATCGAGGTGGTGGCGCGCACGCCCGCCGACCGGCGAACCGCGCGCTACCGCTGCGTCGCGGTGCTGGTCGCGCCCGACGGCACCGAGCACATCGCCGAGGGCACGGTCGAAGGGACGCTGCTGACGCAGCGGCGGGGGACGGGAGGGTTCGGCTACGACCCGATCTTCGTGCCGGCGGTGGATCCTGCCCACACCATGGCCGAGCTCACTCCCGCCGACAAGGACGCGATCAGCCACCGAGGAAAAGCGTTCCGTTCCTTGATCCCCGTGCTGCGTTCGGCTCCAGGTGGGTAGGATTGATGACATGCGCAACGTACTCGCCGTTGACGACCAGGAAGAGATCCTCGTTCTGCTGGCACGCATGCTGAAGATGGCCGGCTACGAGGTGGTGACGGCGATGAACGGCCAGGAAGCGCTCGAGCGCGTGGCCGAGCAGAAGCCTGACCTGATCGTGACGGACCTGATGATGCCGGTGATGAGTGGGAAGGATCTGCTCGAACGCCTGAAGCAGGATCCCGAGACCGCGAAGATCCCCGTGATCGTGCTGAGCGCGTTCGCCGACGGCGATATCCAGGGCGCCGACGTGATCATGCGCAAGCCGTTCATGCAAGCGGATCTCCTCGCTGGGGTCGAAGGGCTGATCGGCGCGTGAGTCACGCGGCTGTTCAGCCGAACGAAGGCAAGGCGCTCGAGATCGAGGTCCGAGGCCAGCGGTGGGCGCGCCTGCCGGTCCGCACGCACGTGATCACCGACACCGACGACCTCGACACGGTCATCAAGACCTACGCGGCGCCGATGTTGCGCGCCGGCGATCTCCTCTTCATGAGCGAGCGGATGGTCGCCATCACACAGGGCCGCGCGTATCCGATCGACTCGATCAAGCCCTCGCGGCTCGCGACGTTCCTCGTGCGCTTCGTCACCAAGACGCCGGCGGGGATCGGGCTCGGGAGTGGATGGACGATGGAGCTCGCGATGCGAGAGGTCGGACGCGCTCGGATCTTGCTGGCCGCGGCGGTCGCCGCGCTCACCAAGCCGTTCGGGATCCGTGGGATGTTCTACCGCGTAGCCGGGCGCCGTGCCGCTGCGATCGACGGGCCGTGCGACAACACGCTGCCGCCGTTCAACCGGTACGCGACGCTGGGCCCGTCCAAGCCGAACGAGGTCGCGCGGCGGCTGCGCGACGCCTTCGGGCACGAGATCGTGATCATCGACGCCAACGACCTCGGCGTCGAGGTGCTCGGGCGAACCAGCGGAGCGTCGAAGGACTGGGCGCGCGCGGTGTTCCGCGACAACCCGCTCGGCCAATCGAGCCAGCAGACGCCGCTGTGCATCGTGCGGCGCGCCGACGCGTCCTAAGTTACCCCGTGATGGTGAACGCCGTGCCGTTGGTGTTCCCGAACGAGTCGCTCGCCCCGCCTGCGGCAACCACCAGCGTGTCGCCGGCGGTGAGCGCGAACGGTGCGCTGGCCGAGAACGGCGCACCGTTGAGGGTGCCGCTCAGGCTCCAGCTCGCCGGAGACGTCGGACGGAAACGGTAGTTGCGCAGACGGTCCGGCACCGGATTCTGGACCTCTACCTTGCCATCGGCCCGCTTGACCACCTTCAACGCCGCCGATAGACGCACCGAGAACGGCGCCGACTCGAGCCGGTACAGGACCGACTGAAGCGGCGTCTGCGCGTACCGACTGACCACGACGAAGCGATACCTTCCGGCGGCGAGATCCGCCGGGACGTCGAGCAGCCCCGAGTAGCGGTGGAAACCGTATCGCTTGCCGTACCGCAGCGGCAGCTCGGGATCGCGGTCGCTCATCACGACCGACCAGTCGTCGGGCGCGGTCTCGCGCTCCAGCAAGACCGTTGCCCCACCCGGCTTCCACGCGACGCTGGGGCCGCCGCCGTTCCACACGAACGCGGTGTTCTGGAAGCGCTCCACGTCGGTCGGGTGCGCCACGACCGCCGGAGGCGGATCGGCCGCGTAGGCCGTGCGCGGGTTCGCGGTCAGCATCGTGGTGTCGGGGTTCTCCAGGCAGCCTCGATCGGTGGTGCACGGCGGAACCGCCTCACCCTTCGCCATCGCTTCGGCGATCGCAACGAGGCGGAGCTTCAGCAGGTTGCCGGTCTGCTGGCCGTAGAAGGACCAGCCGCCCTCGTACTGGTAGGCCTCGTACTCCTGGATCGTGGCCATGTATGCGTTGTGGTCGTTGGCGAGCCCCGCGGTCCAGACGTGATCGACGATGCCGCCGAGCGCTGATTGCACGCTGCGCTCTACGCGCCGACCCATCGTGCGCGTGGGCTCGCCGGGCATGGTGGAGAACGCGACGTTGCCGACGCGCAGGACCTGGATGCGCGAGGTCTTCGGGGACACGCCGGGCGCCCCGATCAGCAGCGGCGTGCGGCGGTGGTGGCCGGGGAAGATCGTCGCCGGCGCCTTGCCTTCGCCCTGGATCGCGATGTTGGCGACGTTGAAGTAGTTGGGGTCGTCATTGGCGGGGACCCAGTCCCCACGGTCGAAGGGATCGTAGGGATCGTCGGGGACCACCTGGCCGCAGAAGCAGACCGTGTCGAAGCGAGCATCGACGGTGATGTCGCT
>JBKJXT010000431.1:0-12906 GCA_046716205.1 Actinomycetota bacterium | reverse complement strand
AACTACCGCTAACCGCTCGCAGGTGGAGGTCCAGCGCGCTATCTCGCGGACCTGATGGAAGTCGAGCCAGACGCCGACCCGGCGAACCCTTTCACGATTGCGGCTTATGCAGGCACCATGGCCGCGGCCCAGGCGATTGGTAGGGCCGGGCAGGCTCTCACACGCGACGGCTTGATCAACGTTCTTTCTTCGATGGCCACCTTCGACACCGGGTTGACTCGCGAACCTCTGTCATGGGTGCTTTCTCGCCGAGAAAACACCTGGATGCGACCTTACGTCTTCACCAAGTCAGGTTCCCAGGCTAGATGGAGGCCTCATTCAACTAGCTGGGGGATGAATGAGATGTTGCCTGATCGCTGCGGCGCTCGGATCCGGCACCGCCGGTGAAGGTCGCGTTGGCGAGACGCTCGGAGATGTCGCCGAGGTCGCGCTCGCTGAACGCGATGCTGCATGTGTCGCCGAGGGTCAAGCGCGCAGGCGCGCCGTTGCGCCTGACGGACGCGATCGCCTTGAGCGCTTGAGCGAGTTCGGTGGTGTGGAACTCCACGTGCGTGCTGTTCGGCTCCGGCAGGAGTTGGCGCCAGTTAGGGAACTCTCCCCCGACCAGGCGGGTGATCCACGTCGTGGCGCCAGCGGAGATCGTGCATCGCTGGCCCGTGTGGATCTGGACGGTCTCGCTGTGCTTGAGCACCTTCGAGAGACCGGCCGCCGCGCGCGCCGGGATCTTCACTGCGGCGTTTGGTGTGGCGGTCGCCGGGATGCGGATGTGCCCGAGGCGGTAGCTGTCGGTCGCAACCACATCGAGTCCTTGGTCGGTGGTGAACATCGCGACCGAGCAGAGCACTGCGCGCGCCTCGTCCTCCGATGCGCACAGTCCGACGCGTGCGAGTGCGTCCGCCAGAACGGGACCGTCCACGGTCGCGAACAGTTCGGTGTCGACCTCGCCGATCGTCGGCCACTCGCGCGGGTCGAACATCTCCAGCGACAACGTGCGAGCCCCACTGCGAACGAGCAGCCTTGCGCGCCCGTCGTCCTCCTCGGCGATAAGCTCGACATCGTTGCCATTGGCTGTTCGGACCGCCTTGGCGAGCGCTGCCGCAGTGACGACCGCAGTGCCGTCCTCGTGAACGGTGATGTCGTCGGTACAGTGGGTCGCCGTGATCTCAAGGTCCGTTGCCTCGAGTGAGAGCGTCGTGGCTTCAGCTTGGACCCGAACGCATTGCAGGATCGGCAGCGTCGAGCGGCGCCCGACCGCGGGCGTGACCGCCTTGAGCGCGTCGGCGAGTGTCTTCGCTTGGATGGTGATCTTCATCGTGACTCCTTCCGTGGGTTGGCCGCGCGTGGGCGCGGCGGGGCAAGCCACTCACGTGGCCAGATCAGAACGGGATGCAGGCCGAGACGGCACGCCATGCGGTCGGCGACAGGCTCCGCCACATCTCGTGCGCCGAGCAGCCGATTGAGCGTGCGTGAACTGACGCGAAGGCGGGTAGCCAACTCGTCCCAGGTATCGCCGTATGAGCGCCGTGCTCGACGAAGCTCGCGCTTGAGCGGCGCAGCCGGTAAGCGGGTTTGATACCCCATCGATGCGTTCCTCCCATCGTTTCGCTGACCTGACGAGGTCAGTCGCTTCGCCGGAAGGCAGGCCGCATCGAGCAGGCGAACGCCCGCCCACGCGATCAGAAGCTCTTGCGAGCTCACCTCCTTGTGGGATGCGCTTGCGCGCCCTCCGATCGGAAGGTGTCCCGCACGTTTTCAAGGTCCGCGCGATGCTTCCAGCGAGAAGATCTGCCGCCTCACCTGCGACCGATCACGTCGTTGCAGACGCGGCGCCTGCCGTGGTGATGCGCGCTCTCGCGGATCTACGGCTTGATGTCGACCCGTTGTCGGTTCACGCCCTCGGCTCTTCAAGGTCCGATCTCGTTCCTTCATCTGCCCGAAGCACCTGCTCAAATGAGGTGTCCGGGTATGAGGTCGAGTTGGACCCCGCGTGCCTGGCGCTGACGACGTAGGGTCGGTGAGAGCCGCGTTCCGCGAAGCGACGCTGTAGTTGTCAGGCGTTGCGCCCTCGAGGTGACCAGCACTTCAGAGGCAGACGGTTTGCCGCCAGCCCGTGCGAGCCCTTGGGCAACGGTTCACCATCCACAGACCACAAGGCCAAGAAATGGCGCGCGCGCCCCCCGAGGGACGCCAGTTTCGGAGGGACACTCGGAGGGTTCCCGGGGGACGGTTGACTTGTGGAGCCATCCCTCGCCCCGGCGAGGACCCGCCGCGCTGAATGTAGGGCGACTTGTTGGACAACCTGTCCATTCGTTTCCGAAAGAGGACCTCTTTTGATTGAGATACGAGGAACGATGCTCAGAAACCACATCGTCTGTGTCACCAGATGCCGGATAATGAGGGGCATGTGGCGCAACTGCGATCTTCATACTCACACCCTCACGGATGGGGCACCCCAGGAACGCGTCGACCCTCAAGCGTTCGTCGAGATGCTCATCAACGCCGGGATCGATGTAGTTGCCGTGACTGACCACGACTCGTTCGAGGGCGTCGAGGCGATCGCGACGGCCGCCGCGGAGACATCTCTTACAGTCATCTCAGGTGTTGAAGTAAGTACCGACCGAGGCTACATCCTGGTTCTGGCGCCTGGGCCTGGCGGAATGACCGCTACGAAGGACTTCTGTGCGCGTCTAGGCGTCTCGCCGGGCAAGCAGGTGGCGTTCGCGCAACTTATCGACGTTGCGACCCGACACCAACGGCCCGGGGGCATTCCCTTTGACGAATGTATCGTGATCGTCGGCGCTCACGTCGAGCAAGCGGGAGCTCTTCTCGGCAAACAGGCGCTGAGCAAAGCCGCCCAGTTAGAAGGCGCGAGCCAACTGCATGCCCTTGAAGTTGCGGATGAGGGTCGCCTCAAAGAGTGGCGGGCTGGAGGCGTGAAGCAGTCCAAGCGGTCGTTCACCCTGATCCGAGGGTCAGACTGGCACGGTCGAGGCGAACGGCCGGATCGGGCGACCTGGATCTACCTTCCCGAGGTCGATTCGAGGTCCTTCCGGCATGCATTCGCGACGCCAGAGGCTTCGGTCGTTTTCGGCGACGCGCCACCGCCGACCCCAGAGAGCGCCATCACTTCTATCGCCATCGAAGGGGGCTTCCATGACGGGCTCGTGTTGGCGCTGACCGAGCGCACGAACGCGATCATCGGAGCACCCTCGGTTGGCAAGTCACTCGTGGTCGATGCGATTCGGCACGCGTTCGACTCGCGTTGCGAGATCCCGGAGATACAGAAGCTGTCCGAGGCAAGGATGGACAAGCGGTTTCCCAAGGGATCAACCGTCCGCGTGGCCGGCTGCCATCGTGGACAGCCATTTGAGCTTGTCCGAACGCGAGGTGCCGGAAGTCGACCACACCCTCCCTTCCAACCCATCATCTTCAGCCAGAATGAGTTGTCTCGACGCGCCATGGAAGAGCGTCCATCCATGTTGTTGTTGGATATGCACTGCCCTCAAGCCGATGCGCACAAGAAGACGCTGCGGAGGCTCAACGACGATCTGAGGGCAGTCGTCGAAGCTCTCGTCTTAAGTGCGGATGAGACGAAGGAACTCGCCCTGACCGTGCGGAACCCGATCGACGGCGTCGATGCTGTGCGGCGGGGGATCGGTACGTTGGCGGGGACCGAGGACGTTGCACGAAGGGACAACGACCTCGCTCGCATCCACGCCTGGCGCACCAGCCTCGCGGCGAACGCGAGATCTTGGCTGGTTACGCTCAAAGCTCCCGAGGGCCCCGTCCTTCCCGCTGCCCCGCGGCTGGAGACACCTAAGTTGAAACGAGAAACTCTCCTCCCCCAGGAGCACGTGAAGTACGCACGAGTCACGTTCGAGGCAGATGTTGTGGCCGCAGGGAGCAAGTTCGAAGCCGCTATCGCGGCAGCACTGACTGAAGGTGAGTCCGAGATCGAGAAGGAGCGTCGAAAGACACTGGATGCGTTGGCGAAGGGGGGTTTTGATGGCGGGAAGAAGGTAACCAGTGAGCTCGGTAGCCTGAGAACTCGCTTGGTGGCGCTCGAAAACGATGAACTGCAACTCGTCGAGAAAGAGCGGTTGATCGACGAAGGAATCGCTCGGACGCGGGAGATCGTCCAAACCATCGAGGCGACCCGTCTTCAGCTCCGGGCGGACCGAAAGGCTGCCTGCGCATCGATCACGTCCTCCATGCGATCCTTCTTCGCGCGCGTGATTCCAGACGCCGAAACCGATCGCCTTGACCGCACGCTTGATGCAGCCAAGACTGGAACCCGCATGTGGGCTAAGACGCTTCCCCTTGTTCGAGACTCCCTGGATCGCGAGCGACTCGTGGCGATCCGGTGCGCGCAAGGGACACCAGAGATGATGACGACAGACGCCAAGGTTGAGGAACAGGATGCGATCACGCGTGAGGCGCTGGACCGGGGGCGGTTGAACGACCTCTGCACCATCGCCGGCTTATGGCCGGGCGATGGCTTCGACATCTCTGCGAAGGGAGACATTCCCGTACCGTTCGATGAGCTCACTGAGGGTCTGCGTGCGCTGGCTATCAAGGAGATCTCCTTCGCATCGTCAGCGGTGCCGGTCGTGAGCGACCAGCCTGAAGACTCCGTGCCGCCCCAAGCTGTCTTCGACAAGCTTGTTCCCACGTTGCGGGAGCAGCGGGCCAGCCGGCAGTTCATCTTGGTGAGTCACGATGCCAACATCGTTGTGGCGGGCGATGTCGAGCGCATCATCGTGATGGGCGCAGCCGGTTGCACCACAGGCTCTCTGTTTGATGCCTCGATCCGTGAAGCTGCACTGGAGTTGCTCGAGGGTGGTGAGCATGCATTCCAACAGCGGAGCCTTCGATACGGCCGGGCCGTGCGTGGCTGAGTCAGGAACCTGCGCTGGAGCAGTCGAGGAAGGCCCGGACATCGACGACGGGGGAACCAGTGGAGGCCGCGCCGACCGCGATCCACGCCGACCCCGAATCGCGTGAAGGAGTGTTCATGAGCGTTGGATCGTTCGAGTGGGTGCTTCAGACAGGTGGCGTGCTCGGCGAGGAGGATCGCGCCGCCCTGATGGTGAACCTCGCCGCAGGGTATACAGGTCCTCAGTAGTTCAGCGTGAGAGTCGTCACTCCCTCTGACCGATCAGTGCTCAGCACATCCCGCCCCGAGAAGCTGAGATCATGCAACTCTTCCACCCACTCGACCGAGTCGATCGTTCCAGGGACGGCCCGCAGGGCGACCAGTGTGTACCGTGCTGAAGATGTCGAGAGCCTCCCACGCATCGTCACCCTTGGCGATGAACCTGACTTTCAGGTGACCACTGATGCCCTGGGGAAAGTCCTCCGTATATGGAATCGTGGTACCGGAAACGCTGACGCCGATCCGTCGGGACTCTGGAAAGTCCACCAGTAGGTGGCGAACTCACTGCGATCCAGCCTTGGTGTGAGGCCGGGCTCAAGATTCAGGCGTTTCACCAAGCCGCCGTCCCCCAGGATCTCGATCTTGACGGTGTCGTTCGTTCCACTCCACCATTGAGCTCCTGTTTGAATGGTCCAGTCGATCCGAGTCACCTTGGACATGCGTCCCTCCCGGTTGTTGGTGGTTGTCAAGCCTTCGCGTCGAAACACCGGAGCGCGCCGCCACTACGTCGACGTTGGTCCCTACTTCTTGCGGCCTCCCTTCGATCGCGGCTTACTGGCGGTCGCCCTTGTCTCACCGCGGTGGACTGCCTTGATCTCGCGCGGCGCGGGGCCGTCCCCACCACTGATCGTTCGATCCTCGCAGTAGCGACGCAAGCAATCCCGAACCGTTTTTGGATCGACTCCTTGCTTCTCCAGAAGCCTGCCGAGAACGTCCGGCGCGAAGAGACACTCCAACAGATCACACAATTGCTCAGCGCGCGTTCGGGGATCACCGCGACCGCCTGGAGGGGGGCCGTCGCCTCCTTTCCAAACGGCAGCGGTCAGCAACTGCTCGCGGGTGAACGGCTTGCTTCGCATGGTCGCGCCGCTCGCGCGCAGACGCATCGGGTACACGCCCGAGAGAGCGGCAACGGTTTGCATCTCGAATATGCCGGGCTCTATCTCGATCAGGGGTAGCGTTGCTTGCGTGTGGTCCGGCCGTTCGAGGTCTACGACTACTGCCGCGCGACGCTCTACAGGAAGCCCGTACTCCGTCAGTACGGCCCTGACGGTTGCGGTCGCCCCAGGTTCGTTGCTGGACTGAACCACGCGGGCGTCCATGCGAAGGCTCGAGAGCGAGTGAACGCTCAGGCTATAGCGGATGCCGTGAGCCTTGATGCTCTTGATTGCACTCGGATCTTCATCTCCGAGCGATGAGAGATATCGCTTGTAGTAAGCGTCATCGAGCGAGAGGATCGCCGTCCACGTACCGGAGTGCCCGCCTCGGCCTGCCAACACGACCGGGAGTGTCAACCGGTAGTAACCGACGTTCGCACCTTGGACGAATTGAACTTCTGGGATCCCAGCTACCATGCCGGGGTCGATGATGTCTCCATCCGGCGTTTCGACCGCGAAGTGGAAGGTCTCGGGTGGCGCTGCGGAGAGCAGGATCACGTCGGTGGTGATATCCGTCTCGTTCATCACGAACGGGATCCGGTGTTTCTCGCCGAGTCCCAGGTAGCCCTCTGGGTCGAGCACGATGTTCTGGTTCGTAACGCCCGCAAGGATCTGCAGGTAGTACTTGCTCAGCCGGAAGAGATTGTCCGGGCCCATGTTGCCGGTAAGAAGCAGGTATCCGCCGGTGCCGTTCGTCAGTTTCGTGAGGGCGACGGGATCGATCTCCTCTGCCGTTCCGAGTCCGATCGCGAAAACCCGCTCGTTGATCATCGGTTGAACTTCGGAGAGAAACTTCGCGGTGTTCTCCTGTCCGTCGGTGAGGACCACAATCGCTTTCTGGTCGTAGGTGCTTATGGGCGCCAGCATGTTGTGTGCCCTTTCGACGCCATCCCCGATCGACGTGCTTCCACTCGGATTCGGTGTGTGCGCTGAGATCGCGGTCTTTGCCGCTGCGCGGCTGACATCGAAGGCCGATGGTGGGCCCACGGTCGCGACGGGCATACGATCGTATGCGTCTTGATCGAATGCGACGATGCCCAGGCCGTTGTTCTCTTGGATGACCTCGACGAAGTTAGGGGCCGCGAACTCCAGCACATCATTCCGGAGTGGGAGGCCCACCGACGCCAGCCCCGAGTTCCACAGCATGCTTCCGGATTGATCCAGCACCATGACCACGCCGACCGTAGGCCGAGCGATAGTGTTCGCGCTTATCGGGATCGTCCAACTATCCGTGGTCTCATCGCACAACACCGTCACTGAACCATTGGCTGTCTCTCCGGCTTTGGTTCCCTTGTAGGTGATCCAGAGACGGAGTTGGCGCGGCACGATCGTGTTGCTTTCGGGTAGGTAAACCACGGTTGAGCCCAGCCGATCAAACACGCTACCGGGGGCACTTCCAGGGTTGACCATCGGACCGGTCTGGAATCGAAGAGTCACGCTCCGGCATGTCTTCACTTCGACGACGACGGCCCGGGCTGTCGTTTCTCCCTCGGGCACATCATTGAAGGTAACGCTGTTCGTGATCAACTGGATCCCGATCGGAGGGTCGATCTCCGACACAGCGTTCCCTGCGATGTGCAGACCGGTGCAGACCGTGTTGTCGTCGTAGGTGTCTTCTGGGAACAGCTGCTGCGCATTGGTTGTTGAGAGGAGGGTGTAGTCCCCGTCCGGGAGTCCGTCGATCACGATGTACTGGCAGGGAAGTGTCTTGAAGTAGAGATCTGCCCAGCCGGCGGATACGCCTTGGTTGGTGTTGCAGTTCGTGAACTGCGGAGTGGGTCGCGTACCCGGGTCGATCTGCTCGGAGTCCTCCAAGCAGAACGCTTGCTTCGCCCCCGTCCCGGTTGGATTCCCCGCAGCGTCATACAGGTGAAACTCGTTGAAGTTGATGAGATGGTAGTGACCGTGACTGGCCGACATCACGAACCAGCCGGGGTGATCAGCGGGGTTGCCTACTGCGAGGTCGGCGTCCCCTTTATTGTGCGTTAAGAAGTCGAAGCGGATCACGCGGTGTTGACCCGGCGTGACGCAGCCGTCGTCGACATCGTGCGTCCCGGTGAAGTCTTCGGTGTGGATCGAGAAGGCCCGTACGATCGGAACAAGATTGACACCCATGAGCGCTCTCCTTGTCTCGTAGATCCGGCCTCGCTTATGCCTTGCGCGGAGGCACCCCGGTGTTCGTTCCAGATGGTGGGGGCTCGACGTCGTAGTACTTGGCAAGGTCGGCCGGCATGATGTGGGTCGGCATGCGGTTGAAGATGGCGGCGGTTCGCTCAAGCGCGCGCGCCACCAACCCGGAACAGATGTGTTGGCCCTCGAACCCGAATGAGAACTTCCCGCCGGTGAGCAGGCTCAGTGAGATGCTGATGATCGTGAACCACGCGTAAGGCTGGCCAACGCAGGAGGCCGCGAAGGCCACTGCCTGGGCGCGGTCCTCCTTCGCGGCGTCGATGCGGACGACGTGGTACTCGGTTCCGACGTAATCCGATAGGTCCCGCCTCGTGATGCCTCGGCCGAGCGCTTCGATGACTCCCCCATCGGTGTCGGCGATGAGCGCCGCGTGATTCCAGTGGGTGTACTTGCCATCAGTGCCATGGATCCGGAGTCGCTGGCCGAGTCGGATGATCTTGCTGATGATGGCATCACCGTGCGTCAAGATGAAGTCCCCCGGCTCAGGGTCGACAACTGTCTCGCCGGGCCCGCACCTCTCAACGCTGCTCCTCGACACTTGCCGGAATGGCTGTCGCTGTTGCTGTTGCATCACAACCCCCTCAACGAAGACGGATGAGCCTTGAAATCCTCGCCCGCACTCTCTATACGTTCCGAGCCCGGATGATGTCTCGCCGAGAGCCCTTGTCCTCGAGTGGGGCAGAGATCCTCCACGGTCGAGACGCATTCAAGCGCCGCTTCGTATTGGTTGTCGGGATCTCATGCGCCGATCGATTGCAACCACGTCCGCAACGCGACGACGAACCTCGCGTGTGCGCGCGTTCCGACGTGTGACCGAGCTCCATGTGGCGTTGAGCCGCGGATTCCAGGCCGACACGGTCGAGGTCTGTATCGACGGGACACCGGTCTTTAGGAGACTCATGGTCACGACCCAGCCCAACCTTGGCCTGGCAGGGTCCTTCGAAACGACGATCCGCAAGGTCCTTTCGGCCGTTACCATCCGGGTCCCTTCTAGGACGCTTACTACATCCGTCATCGTTGGCAGGGCGCGGCGGATCACCTACCTGGTCGTCTCGATTGAGAACGGTGAGATCATCTGTCGATTCTCGGAGCGATCGGTGGGCTACGTCTGACTCATGCGTCACTTGCCTGGGCCGTCGTTGTGTGAGAACTTTGGGGCGTGCACAGCGGGGGCGGGGTGGGGGATGAGCATTGACAACCGACTCGCGGATGAGGGTGAGATCTGCGACGAACGGGGAGTCCGGGAAGATGATCTTGCCCTGCGATTACGCTCGGGCACGCCTGAGGTGCTCGCGGAGCTATTCGAGATGTTCCACGGACCGGTGCGCGAACTATGCCGGCGCCGTATCGCTGATGTGGACCTTGCTGATGATGTCGCTCAGGAGACCTTCATCCGGGCGATGCGCTCGATCCACCGGTTCGACGAGTGTCGGGGGATCTGGCCCTGGCTGTCGACCATCGCGCGGAACCTCAGTGTTGATTTCGCCCGGAGTAGGAAGCGTCGTCCTCCGCCCTTGTGGCTTGACTCCTTCGATTTCCCGGCAGTCGAAGCAAGGAGTACGGAGGCTTCAGCCGATTCTGATGATCCGGCAGACACCATCGCAGAGAACGAGCGCCGGGAACGAATCCGGCGAGCGATGCGGCCCGTGTTCGATGCGATGTCGCCTATTGAGCGCAGGGCCGTGTGGTTGCATCACGCAGAGGAGGAGGACTACGAATCGATCGCCGCACACGAACGCGTAACAGTGGACACGGTCCGCAACGCGGCGTTCAGGGCGCGTCGGCGCCTGCGTGCGACGCTCGCCGAAGCTGCCGGCGACCTGTGGACGCTTTGGCCCTTGGGGGGCGCGATCTCGTGGGTGCGATCCTCCGCGCAGCGCGGGCGCTCGCGCTTGAGCCTTGCGAGCGCCCAATCCCAAGTCTCTTTGCCTCAGATGCTGGCCTCGGCAGGCGTGCTCTTCACCGCTGGCTTGTTGGCGACGATGTCGGTTATCGGGTCAGATGGTCTGGCGAAGGATCAGCATTCGGCTCTTCAGCGCCCAACGCGCCCGCGCATTGTAGACCCGGATCGGGGTGCCTTCCGGAGTGAGCTGACCATCGTGGTCAGCAAACTTGACGAAACTGTGCCACGAGGTTCCTTGCGGGTCGCGACATCCGCCAGCACGCGGGACGGCGCGGTCGCTCCGGAAGAGGCGACCCTCCTGATCGAGTTCAATGGACCGGATGGAAACCGAATCTTCTGGACCGACTCCACCATCGAGTGCGGAGACGGTGAGGACTGGCATCGACTCCCAAACGAGGGTCCGGTCCGCGCGAGCTGCTGAGTCAACCGTTAACGATGTAGATCCGAGCCTCGAGGCACCAAGACACGCCGGCAGGGTCGATGCCCCCACAGTTTCTTGCACGGATGGGGAAGTCGATCGGATCGGGCATCGGTACCGGGCACTTCTGACCCGAATGGGTCCCGACGATCGGCGCCGTCACGCTGTAGCTCACACACGGCGTGCCGCCAGCATTGGCGAAACCTTGAACGGCCAGCGAGCCGATCAAGACGGCAAGAACGATGAGCCAACGCATGATGCTCCCCCTTCAGTCCCGAGGCGGGCTGTCCCGTCTCTTTCACTGGTCCTTACGAAGGGGCACGTCACAGCGTCTTCGTCGCGCGGCGTTCATCCTTGTGACGGGGATGGCGCGGAATGGACATCGTGTCCAACAAACCGGCTATCTCACGCGCTCATCGCCGACTAATCGCGTCCTCGCGAGACGCAACCACTCCTTCTGACGTATGGAGGAGCAGAGCGAACGTGCCGAGGAGGCAGGCCACAAGGAGGGACAGATGGGTTCAGGGATCGAGGTCTACTTCACGAAGGTGAACATGCCATGGGCCAACGCGGATCCAGGGAAGTTCTGGGTCAACGTGTATGCGCCGGATGGCCCGGAGGTCGTCGGTGTCCCTGCGCCGTCGGGTCACGTATCGATCGACCTACCACCCGGCCGGTACCTCGTGACCGGAACGCTTCAGGGGGTCTACGTCAACTTCGACTCGAACGAGACGTTGGTGAACGTCGGCTGCGAGGATCGCGTCTGCGTAACCATCATCCCGCGCTCGCTGCATTTCTGCGTGTGGTGGCTCTCCTTCGCGTTGGACCGCATAGCTCAGAACCCGCAACTTGCACCAGAGCTCAAGAAGCTCGCGCGACCTGCGATCCAAGCTCTTGCGCCGATCGAGAAGGCGATCCCCGACGAGTTCCGCCAGCTTGCCTTCCTCACTGAGGGTGCCAAGGTGCTCAAGAGGGGAGCCAGCAAGACAGCTTCGCGCACCTCGAAGAAGCGGCGTGCACGTTGATCGCAGCGCACCTTCCAGGTAACCGGTACAAGGTCGGATCCCGCCGGCGCGATTCCGGACCCTAAGCCGCGCAGCCATGGATAGGTTGCCACCCGGCCCATATCGCCAGATCCCCATCCGGGACGGCGTCGTCGCGCCGTGGTTCGTCATTCCCTTCGACAAGAACGGAGTGTGTGAGGCGCCGCTCACATATGGGCGCCTCATCAACGACACTGCCGATGGCCGATTCAGCGACGTGTTCGTGTTCTCGCATGGATGGAATAACGACTGGAAGCGCGCCATCGAGAACTACGAACGGTTCATCGAGGGCATGGTGGTGCATCGCAGGAAGCATGGACTGAAGGTGCGGGAGGATTACAAGCCTCTCCTGGTCGCGATCTTTTGGCCCAGCATCGATCTCGTTCTGCCATGGGAGAAAGCGCCGGGCATGGCTGGCGCAACCCCGAACGGAGGCGATCTCCAGGTCGACGATGAGAGCCGTCAGATACAGGAGATCGCCGGTGAATTGAAGTCCAATCAAGTCGCTCGCTTCTACGAACTCGTTCGCAGCGGTGAACGGATCAACCGCGACCAGGCTCTCGAGTTGGCTGAGATGCTTTTGGCTCAATTCCAGGCGCAAAGCGACGAGGTGCTGGGATCTGAGACCGGGAAGGCGTCCTCAGAAGACCTGGTGAGGGTCTGGTCGCGCCTGCAGGAGACGAGCGAGGCTTCGGTGGTCGACGGGTCATGGGGGACAGCCGAGGGGGAAGGAGTTGGGCCGATGTCGGCGGGTGGGTTCGGTTTCGACCCGCGGGACATCCTTCGGCTGATCACTGTTTACAAGATGAAGGATCGGGCCGGAACGGTCGGTGCGCTGGGAGTAGGGCCATTGGTCCGAGATCTACTCCGTGCCACGGAAGCGCGGCTCCACCTCGTGGGTCATTCGTACGGGTGCAAGGTTCTGCTCTCTGCTTTGTGCAGCGCGGAGCTACCACGCTCGGCGGAGTCCTTGCTGCTGCTCCAGGCTGCCGTGAACCATCTGTGCTTCGCCGCAGATGTGCCCGGGCTTGGCAGGCCGGGTGGCTACCGCGGCGCGCTCCGCCGCGTGGAACAGCCCATCCTCTCAACTTTCAGCTCACACGATGCAGCTCTGCACCGGTTCTTCCATCTGGCCGTGCGACGAGCCTCCGATGTGGGAGAGATGAAGATCGCGGGCGCGCTTGAGATCCCGAAGTTCGCCGCACTCGGCGGATACGGTCCCGGCGTCGGATCCGCCGCAGAATAGATCGAGCTGAAGG